>WTGC01000119.1 GCA_011523705.1 Chloroflexota bacterium
CATCATCCAGCCGGTGCCCCACATGCTCATCATGATCAGCGCCGGTTTCGCCCACTGGGGATCGGAAAACCAACTGATGACGGGCAAGCCCAACTCAGCCATGATGACGCTGACCGCGCCGTACTGAGGGTGCAGCAGCCAGGTCCAGACGATGCTGGTGGCGACCAGCGGCAGGATGCTGGGCAAGTAGAAAATCGTCCGGAAGACGGATAATCCCTTGACCTTTTGGTTCAGCAAGACAGCCAGCGCCAGCGCCAGCATATTGCCCAGGGGCACGGCGAAGACCACGAAATACAGCGTATTTGTCAGCGCCTTGATGAAGAGCGGATCAAAGTAAAGCAGCTTCTCGTAGTTGAACAAGCCGATGAATCTTGGCGCCGAAATCGGCGAGTAGCGCGTCAGGCTGTAATAGAAAGAGGCGATGATGGGATAGAGGTTGAGCGCCAGGAAGCCGACGATCCAGGGAGAGATGAAGACCAAGCCCACGCCTAGCTTCCGAAGTTCGCGGCGATTGCGTGGCGTCAACATGGTTTTTCACCACAGAGACGCCAGAGTACATCGCGGTTAGCTATGCGAAACGCACCCCCTCTAAATCTCCCCCATCGGGATGGGGGAGACTTGCTCATGTCGTGCGAGCCTCCCCTTCCCTGATGCTTCGGGGAAGGGGCCGGGGGATGGGGTAGAAATGCGTTGGAGTTCAGCACCGCCTACCCTTTCAATCCCGTCAGCGAGATGCCCTGAATGAAAACGCGCTGCATGAAGAAAAAGATGATAATGATCGGAACGACCGCCATGGTCGAGGCCGCCATCAAAATGCTGAAATCGGTGATGCCTTGCGAATTATGATAGAGCGCCAGCCCCAGCGACATCGGGTAGAGATCGCGGTCGTTAAGGTAAATCAGCGGACCAATAAAATCATTCCAGGACCAAATGAATTGGAAGAGCGCCACCGTCGCCAGCGCCGGTTTGCAGAGCGGCAGGATGACGCGCGTGAGCAGGATCCATTCAGAGCCGCCATCGATGCGAGTCGCCTCGGAAAGTTCCTTGGGAATGCCCAGCATAAATTGCCGCAGCATGAAGATGAAGAAGGGGTGACCGAGCCAGGCGGGCACGATCAGCGGCAGCCAGGTATTGACCCAGCCGATCTTGCTGAAGCTGACGAAGAGCGGAATCATCACGACGTGATAAGGCAGCATCAGCGTCGACAGCACGAGCACGAAGACGAAGTCGCGGCCCTTCCATTCCACGCGCGAGAAGCCATAGGCGACCAGGCTGTTGGAGATGATGGCGCCAATGACGGCAGCGACGGCGATCTGCAGCGAGTTGCCTAGATATTGCAAGAAGGGCTGCGCTTCCAGCGCGTTGGGGTAATTCTCGAATTCGAGAGGCGTGGGGATCCAGACCGGCGGGTCGAGAAGAAGTTGGTCAATGGGTTTGAGCGAGGTGGTGATCATCCAGAAGAGCGGCAGGATGAAGGCGGCCGACAAGACGACCAGCAGGGCGAAGGAAACAATGTTGTTGATGTTTGTGCGTTTGATGCCGAGATTAAGGATCATGTGTTATGGCGGGTTCTTACCCCTCACCCCCGGGCCCCCTCTCCCACAAGGGGAGAGGGGGAGTATTACTGTGGCTGAATCGGCAAGCCATCAGTCGCCAAACCAGCAATGGATGCCGTATGCTCCCCTTCCCTCTTTATGGGATGCTCGCCATAGAGATGGCGAGAGGGGGCCGGGGGATGGGGGTCTTTGGCGCTTAAAACTGCCGATACTCGTTCTCGACCGCGGTTTGCACGGCATCCAGCGCCTCTTGGGCCGATTTCTCCAGCCGCAAGGCTTGGTCGATTTCCGAGCCGAGCCGGTCCATGTAGAAATTGGCGACCGGGATCATCGGCGTGGTCAAGCCGCGCGGGCTGCCCATGGTTTCGAAGAAGCTGCGGTAGTCGGGATGATCGTCGAAGAGGGCGGTGATGCGGTCCACTTCCAATGCGGCCAGCGAGCCTGTGGTCGTGGTCGGCGTGTCCTTCCAGGCGGCGACGATAGCCATGACATCCGGATCGGTGAAGCCGGCCCACCACTTGGCAAACTCGTAGGCTGCTGCCGGGTTGGCCGCGCCGGTGGGGATGCATTGGTAGTTGCCCCAGATCCAGGAACCCCAGCCGGTGCTGTCTTCTTCGCCCGCGACCGGCGGCAAGTGCGTTATTCCCCAGCGGAAACCCTCGGCGGCAAAGCGGTGGAAGTCGCCCAGTTTCCAGGGACCGATGAGATGCATCGATAAACGCCCGGCGATGAAGGGGTCTTGCGTGCCGCCACGCTCGCCAGACAAGCCCGATTGGAAGCGCTGCAAGCGATCGACGCCGTAGCGTTCGCTATAGGACATCATCCATTCGAGCGCGCGCACGTTGTTGGGATCGTTGGCGGTGATGGCGTCGTTCTCGGCATCGTACAGTTGGCCGCCAAAGTTGCCGAACCAGGCTCGAGGGAAGCCACCGCCGCCGAAGCCGAGGTGCAACAATCCCATGCGGTCAAAGTTGCCATCGGCGTCTTCCACCGTCAGCAAGTCCGCCCATTCATCCAGTTCTTCGATTGAGCTAGGTCCCACTTCGGGGTCCAAGCCGACTTCTTCAAAGTGGTCCTTGTTCCAGGCCAGGTCGTAAACGCCGAAGCCGCTAGGCGTACCGTAGACGGCGCCGTCGACAACGCCGCCGGCCAATGCCGCTGGCGTGAGGAATTCTTGGATGGCGGCGACCTCTTCCGGCGTTCCGAGATCGGCGTAGGACGTGATGCCGCCGAGCGCGGCCAAGCCCGGGATCTCGTTCGAGCCGAAGAAGGTGACGATGTCCGGCGGGCTGCCGGCGGAAATGGCGGCCGTCAAGCGCACCAGGAAATCGGCGTAGGGGACGACCAGCGGCTCGACGCGAATGGCGTCCTGGTGTGCGTGGAAGGCGTCGACGATGTCCTGGACATAATTCTCCCACTGCTCGGTCCAGCCATGCCAGTAGGTAATGGTGACCGGGTCTTGCGCCATCACCCCCGGGGCCGGCAGCGCGCCAAGGGCGACTGCGCCGGTGCCGCCGGCGATGGTCTTGAGCATGTCACGGCGTGAAAGTCCTGATTTCCTTTTGTCGAACATGATAACTCTCCTAGTGAAATACATATGGCAAGTATCGCTTGCCAGCACTGTCTCTAGTCTTGTCTCCTATCTTCACCTCCTTTTGGTCTCGATGCCAGCGACCTAAGCACAGTCCCCAACAGTCAAGTCAGGACACACTTACGTATTGCGGGAGTACCTTTCCAATCGCCGCTAACCAAATGCAAACGTCCGAATCAACTCGATCTCGGCTAAATCGTAAGGCGTCCCGTCGGCGTGGAAGATGTCATGCTGCCAGGTCTTGCTGTCGGGCGTATTCAGTTCAGGCCGCCAATCGAGGTAGGTCTGCGTCCGTCCGGCGACCAAGCCCCAATTGTACCAGCCGATGCGCTCGCGGGCGAAGATGGGCAGGATCAGCTCGACCGTTTGGCCAACCACGCGCCGCAGCCATTCGGTGCAGAGCACGGGCCGGCCATAAGCCTGGCAGCGCTGAATGACCGCTTCGACGCCGGTATCGCCGTAATGATGAAAGGAAGTGACATCCGACAACTCCAGTATTCGTTCCTCCATCGCATAGCCCTCATGCCCTCGGAAGATCGAGGTCGTCAGCGGCTGCCGCGCGCCGGCTTCGCGCGCCCAAGCGAAAGCCGCTTCCACCAGCGGCAGGCTCGTCTCGCCCAATTCGCTATTGCCGGGCTCGTTGTACAAATCCCAAATCTGCACCCGCTCATCGGCGGCGAAACTACCTACGACATCCAGCACGTAATCCTTGAGCTCCGGCCAGACGGCGCGATCCGCGACGCGCTTCAAGCCCGGGCTGGGCGTCCAGCCGCTGTTGTGGGTGTAAGGAACGGGATCATCTTGCTTTCCCAAGTAAGGCTCTTTGCCGGCGAAGGCGCAGTCATCGAAGAGGATAAACATCGCCTTGATGCCCTCCCCCGCCGCGATGTCGAGGAATTGATTGATGCGGCGCTTCAAGCCATCGGGGTCATCCTGCCAGACGAGGAACTGATGAAAGACGCGCACGGCATTGAAGCCGGCCGCCGCCGCCCAAGCCAGCTCTTCGGCGATGGTGTCGGGATCGAAGCTTTCGGCTTGCCACATCTCGGTCGAATTGACGGCGCTGCGCGGCAGATAATTGCAGCCGCGGATGGGGTCGACGGCGGCGTACCAGTCCTTGGCTTTTTTGGCTGTCCACTGTTCTGTCATGCTTAAGATTCCTTTGCCGTCCACTGCTTTCATGCGGGCGAGCAGGTTGCTCGCCCCTACAACAATCGAATTCTAGTGCGCCACCAAGGTGCTGGCGAGCGTGCCCGCGTCGGCGCCATCTGCATCCGCTATGCGCAAGCGTATCAGACTGACGCCGTCAGGGATTCTCGCCTTTGCATCGACATGTAGCGCGCTCATGGGCGATACCGCTCCCAGATCGACGGCATCCAGCACAGCGCCTGCCACATTCAAGAACTCAAGCTCGGCGCGTCCATCCAGGAAACAGCCGAAGACGCCTCGCACTCCCGCCACGTGTCCGGCGACTTCAACGTTCAGCGGCTGATGTACGCAGCCGACATCGCTGACATCGACAATCGGCGCCGGGCAAGCTGCCGCCGACCAGGTCACTTGCTGCATCTTGATCTCCAGCGGTCGCAGCGTATGCAGCGGACTGAGCACTTCCGCCTCGAGAATGTAGCCGGGCGAGCGAATCGGTATCGGCGAGGGCGCGCCGGGCGCTTCCGTCCAGCATTCCACCGTAGCGCCATTGTCGGGATACTCGGCATCGGGCTCGTAGGGGAATTGCATGCATAGCACGTAACCCGCACGTCGGTCGGCGAAGGCGATCCAACCCGCTGGGCTGTGCACGCCGATCTTGCCGACGATGCCTTGATACTGCACCGCCAGCAAGCCGGTCTCGGCATCAAGTTGATACTGGGGATTGTCTTCGCCGAACATGACCTCGTAGGGTCGCTCATGGGCGGGATCGGTCGGGATATAAAGCCAGCAGTCGTCATTCAACTGCCCATCGGCTGTGCTGCAAAGCATCTGCGCGACATCCCAAATCGACCAGCGGATCGCGCGATTCAAGATATTCTCGAAAAATAGACGGAGCTGAAGCCGCGAGCTCCCGGGCTTTAGCGTGACCTGTCGGCGGATGCGTAGCCCCGATCGCTCGTCGATCGGGCTGGTCATCAAAACGGACGCTTCACTCGTCTCGTAGTCGTAACGTCCCGAATCGAGAACCGGATCCGGCGGACCAGGCCACTGCTCCTCGCCCTCCCAGCCTTGCGGCGCGGGCCAGGTCTTGGCGCCGCCGTAATTCTTCCAGCCCAGAATCGTGCCATCGCCGGCGTGTTCAGCAAATGTGAAGCGCTTGCCCAGCAGGTCCGGATTCATGAAGAGATAATCATGCGATCCCAGGCTGAATTGCATCAAGCGCCCGCCGATTTCGGGCACGCAGACGGCGTCGATGATGCCGTTGCTCAGCCGGAGGCCGTCCCAGCCATGGAAATCGATTTCGTCGACACAAACCGCAGGCACTTTCATGCGCTGCCCCTTTTCTCCTTGCCGTCGGTTTCCCTTTTTCGTGAACCCGTAGGGGCGACTCGGTGAGTCGCCCGCCGCCAACACCTTATATTATGCATCGGGCGAGCCACCGGCTCGCCCCTACAACACTCGATGGATAGGGCGACACAATCAACCCTGCAGGCCAGTAGTGGAGATGCCGCGCACGAAGTAACGCTGCAGCAGCAGGAAGAAGATCACCGCCGGTATCGTCGCTGCGGCCGCCGAGGCCATGATGACGCCGAAGCGCATCGAAAGCCCGCGCCCGACAAATACGGCCAAACCGACCGGCACCGTTCGGGTTGCGTCCGTGTTGCTGATGATAAGGGGCCAGAAGAAATCGTTCCAACTGCGGACGAAGGTGAAGATAGCGACAGTGGCGATGACCGGCTTGCTCAGTGGAATGAAGATGCGCCAGAGCAAGCCGAAGCGGCTGCAGCCATCTAATCGCCCGGCTTCCTCCAGCTCGACCGGAATGGTAAGGAAGAACTGGGTCATCAAGAAGACGCCAAAGGCGTTGGCCGCGGCCGGCACGGCGATGCTGAAATAGGTGTTGGCCAGCTTGAATTTGATCATGCCCA
>WTGC01000117.1 GCA_011523705.1 Chloroflexota bacterium
TGGTAGGTGCCGATTTTGTTGGCGAAGTCGCCATTGGCTGCGATGCGGTCGGCGCCGACGAGGATGATATCGACCTCGCCCTCGCCCATGTAATAGCCGGCGGCGGTATCGGGGATGATGTCGTAGCTGACCCCCATTTGTTCCAACTCCCAGGCGCTGAGCCGCGAGCCTTGCAGGCGGGGGCGCGTCTCATCCAGCAAGACGTGAATTTGCTTCCCAGCTTCAAAGGCGGCGCGGATCACGCCCAAAGCCGTGCCATAATCCACGGTGGCGAGCGCGCCGGTATTGCAATGATGCAGGACGGTCGCGCCGTCCTCAACTAGCGCGGCGCCATGCGCGCCCATTCGGCTGTTGATGGCGACATCATCATCGGCGATCTGCTGCGCCGCCGCCAACAGCACTTCGCGCAGGTCGTTTGGATTATTGAATTCTTCGCTGGTGGCGATTTCCAGCAATTTGTCCACCGCCCACGCCAGATTGACCGCCGTCGGCCGGGCGGCTTTCAACAGGTCGCCGGCTTTGCGCAGGTCCGCGATCAGCGCGTCGATGGTATCTGCTTCGCTCTGTCGCGCTGCCAGCGCCAATCCAAAAGCGGCCGCCGCGCCAATCGCCGGCGCGCCACGTACGGTCATGTCGCGTATGCTTTCAGCGACGGCTTCGACGGTATCCAGCCGGACGAATTCCAGCTTCCAGGGCAGGGCGCGCTGGTCGATCATCTTGAGGGCGCCATCACACCATTCAACCGTGCGCATCGGTTTATCCTATCTCCTCGGAGGTTCTGGTGAAGGTCAAGCCATTGGCGCAATGCCGCTGGAATACGGCATCAGCCATCGAGTCGAAATCAATGCCGGGAACCACAACGGAGGACATGCCATCTTCCAGGACGCGCAGCCGCTGAATGCGCTCGGGACGTGGCGCCAGCTCGCGCATGACGGAGTTTACCGTTTCCAGGACGCAGTGGCTCTTGGCTTGGCCCGCGAGATAAACCAGATTGTATTCGTCCAGTTCCTGCAAGAGGGCGCGATTCAAGCGGCCTTGCGGGTGATCGGCGACTTTGACTTCGGGCTCCAAAATGGAGTAGTGCTCCGTCTGCGGGATGGATCCTTTGCTCAGCTTCAGCGGTTGGCTCCGCCGCGCCGCCGCGTGGTAGCAAACCGCTTCATACAACGAAGGCGACAAATTATGACCAACCGTACCCACCATCGTATGGAAGGGCCATATCATTAGTTGCTTCCTGTGTCTCGTTTCCAGCAGCCTGACGTAGCGCTTGGACCATTCTGACTCGTAAAGCGGCTGCCAATGCCCCGCCTCCACCTCATCCGCGCTGATTACCGTGTTCGGCGGCGGATGATCGCCCGCTGAGTCTCGCCACCAGGTGGAAAAGAAAATCTGCGAGGGATAGTGGCTGTCCAGCGAGAGAAAGATCTTGGTAATGCGACCGACATGCCGGTAAATCCACTCGACTAGTCGGCGGCAGTCTTCCAATGCGCCGGGCACCATAAGAGCGCCATCGCGATGAATGAAATCGACCTGCATATCGACCAGCACCAGCGCGACACGTGGGTCGTCATTGCTGGCCGCCGGCAGGTTCAGCGCCAGCCCGGCGTCAACCGCCCCCTGTATGTCTGGCGCGAATAGAGCGCCGACGAGGCTGCTATCAAAAAAGGATGGAAGTGGCATGCTTCCAACAGGCGCCGCTAGTTGAACTGCGCGATCAAGGTGCCCAGCTGCTCGATATTCGGCTGGTTGCTAAAGGGCGTGAGCTGCGGCATTGCGTCGCCGATCTGGAAGAAGACAGTCGGAGTGCCTCGGACTTCCAACCGCGTGGCGTATTGCGAGTCGATATCAACTTGCGTCGCGTCGCGCGTGCATTCGAGCAGGTCGGCATAAGACATGTTCATCATGTCAGCGAAGCTGCGCGCCGAATTGTCGTTGAAGCGGCGGGCGCTGGCCAACTCAAAGAGCCGGTCATGCGCATTCCAGAAAGAGCCGGGGCGCAAGGTATCGGCGCATTCGGCGAGCTGGGCGCTGAGCCTGGAATAAGCCGGATCGACGACGGGCGTAAAGCGATACTCGAAGCGCGCCATGCCCTTCGCGACATATTGGCTGATGAGCTCGTCAACCGTTGATTTATAGCGCTGGCAATGGCTGCAGAGGAAGTCTTCAAAGGCGACAATGGTGATCGGCGCGGCCGGGTCGCCCAAAACAAAGCCGCCGTCGTCGCGCCGCCCCTGCGGAATCTGCGAATAATCGAAGGCCGCGTCGCTCATCGAGCTCTGGCTGGACAAGACGACCAGGATCGCAGCGACCGCGACAGCGACTATTACGACTGCGCCCAAGATCAGCTTGCTTCGCTGGGGCGCGCTTTTGATTTTCTGCGCCACGTCAAGATCCTTCTCCACTATTTGACATCTGAGAACGTTCGCACCGGCGCTGGAAATTGTCCTTTGCCGATACTTGAATCCTACATAGCATTCTGCCGCTAGTCAATTGTATTGCCGAGCAGCCGGGGCGCAATTACGTCTGATTTACCAGCGAAGCTTGCCTTATACTAGATGGACGCGAGTCGAATCGCTGGCGTGTACCGATTGGCGGGGGAGTTGTGTGCTAATGCGAATGGATGAAATGATTGAGAAAAAGCGCGATGGTCATGCGCTGACCGAGAGCGAGATCCGTTTCGTCATCAGCGGCTACACAGCGGGAGACATCCCCGATTACCAAATGGCGGCGCTGCTTATGGCGATTTACTTTCGGGGAATGAACCGAGCCGAAACTGTAAATCTGACGATGGCGATGGCAGAGTCGGGCGAGATGCTCGATCTGTCGGATATCTGCGATTATGCGGTAGACAAACATTCTTCGGGCGGCGTCGGCGATAAGACCAGTTTGGTCGTGCTGCCATTGGTGGCCTCCTTTGGTGTGCCGATCGCCAAGATGAGCGGGCGCGGATTGGGACCAACCGGCGGCACCCTGGACAAGCTGGAGTCGATCAGTGGATTCGATGTCAATTTGTCTCAAGCCGAGTTCCGGCGGATCGCGCGCGAGATTGGCATTGTGATTGCCGGGCAAAGCAAGTCCCTGGCGCCGGCCGATGGAAAGATCTACGCGCTGCGCGATGTCACAGGCACGGTGGCGAATGAGTCATTAATCGCCAGCAGCATCATGAGCAAGAAGCTGGCGGCCGGGGCGAGCGGCATCGTATTGGATGTCAAACTGGGGCGCGGCGCCTTCATGAAAACACTGGAAGAAGCGCGGGCGCTGGCGACTACGATGGTGCAAATCGGCGTCGACGCCGGGCGCGATATGGTGGCGCTGCTATCGGATGTGAATCAGCCGCTAGGCGTCGCCGTCGGCAATGCGCTGGAAGTGGTGGAAGCGGTCCGGACCCTGCGGGGTGAGGGACCGGCCGATTTTCACCAGCATTGCGTCGAAGTCGCCGCGCACATGCTGCGCCTGGCCGGTCAGGGCGAGCGCTGGACGGCGCTGGAGGAAGCGCGGGCGGAAGCCGATCGCGTCTTGAAGGCGGGCGACGCCTTCGAGGATTTTCGCCGCATGGTGGCGGCACAAGGGGGCGATGTCTCGCAGATTGACGACCCGCGAAAGCTGCCGCAGGCGAAGCTTAGTTATAAGTTGCATGCGCGCGAAAGCGGATGCCTCGCCGCCATACACGCTGACAAAATCGCCTGGGCGACGCTGATGCTGGGCGCTGGGCGGCGGACGAAAGACGATCTGATTGATCACCCGGTCGGCATTGAAGCGCATTGCAATGTCGGCGACGCCGTGGCTGCCGGCGATCTGCTGATGACGATTCACGCCAATGACGAGACGAGTTTACAAGCGGCGCTGGCGGAATTGGATGACGCGATCGAATACAGCCCCTGCCCAGTCGATCCGCTGCCGCTATTTCATGGCGTCATCGATGGTCGGGAGCTTTAGTCTTCTTCGAGGACGAGTTGGTCGCCCTCCAGGCGGTAGCGGTTGAGCGGGGCATCGACCCAATAGCCGTCTTCAAAGTGAATGAGCCCGTTGAGGCCGCCGTATTCCGTCGCGCCAATCACGTTGCCGTCCGCCAATGCCGCGAGCGCCAGCCTGGCGATATCGTATGTCAGCGTTGCCAGCCAGTTGGGCGCTGGCGCATACTGCGCGCTATTGAGATAACGCTCGCGAAAGTCCGCATCGGGTGGACCGCCGCTGCTGACGTAGCTATCTGACGCAGCGTCGTCCGTAAATGTCCGCACCCGGTTTAGCAGCTGGAGATCGCCGCGTCCCCTTGCCTTCGCCTGCTGCGCATTGGCGGCGTAAAGGCTGTCCTCATCGGCGCGGTCCTGGCCCCAATATCCGATCAAGATCAGCGGTTTGTCATTCGCCTTTTGCGCCGATGGGTCGGTTGCGACTGGTCCCAACGCGATGATCGCTAAGACGGCCGGATCAAGATTGAGCGCTTTGACGCGCGCGACGGCGGATGCACGCGTGCCGCCATCATCAACGGCCAGAAGTTGTACGTCATGCGGCTTGGCGTCGCCAAAAGCCAGCCGCGCCGCATAGAGCGCGTTGTAGCCGATTGCGCGATATTGCCCTTCAAAGGGCGCGAGCAAGGCGATCTTGCCGGGCAATTCAGAATTGAGCGCGCCGCAGCCAGTCAGAGCAATTGCCAGCAGCAGTAGCAAGGGTGTAATGGCACGGAGGCTTTGGCATGTCCCCCGGTCAGCAGCCATTGGCTACATGCTCTTCGAAGGTGACGGCGAAATTGTGGTAATGCGAGTTGTCGCAGGCGGCGCGGAAGTAATAAAAGCCGGACTCGGCCGGGAAGATGGCTGCATGGATCGCCGACAGCCCGGGGCTGGCGATCGGACCAGGCGGGAAGCCCCCATGCAGATAGGTGTTATAAGGGGACTGAACGTCGTAGTAATCGGCGCGGGTAATCTGGGGCCACCAGGAACCGCGCGCCCCTTGAATGCCATATTGCACGGTGGGATCGGCTTCCAGCTTCATGCCGATGTTCAGTCGATTGCGATAAACGCTTGCGATCATGGGGTGCTCGTCGCGCCAGACCGCTTCCCGCTCGATGATGGACCCCAGAGAGACGGCCTGATGCAGCGTGAGATTCTGCGCCAGCGCTTCTTCGCGCAAGTCATCGCCGACGCGATCTTGAAACGCGCGCAGCAGCATATCGCGCAAGCCTGCTGCCGAGATATCCGGCGGCAGTTGATAGGTATCGGGGAACATGAAGCCTTCCAACGATGCGCCTGACGGGATATCTGCCCAGTCGGCGAATTCCTCGGGGAGCGGCGCGCCTTCATCGACTAGGGGCAGAAAATCACCGCCTTGAAATCCGAAGAGGCCGTTCCGGTCGATCAGCTCCGCCAGTTCTTCAATGCGCGCCCCTTCCGGTGTGCGAAAGGCGATGAAGCTCTTGCTGGAGTCGGTTAAGATCTCGGCGATTTGTCGAATCGACTGCGTCTGATTGAGGAAGTAAACGCCCGCCTCGAATCGCCTGTCGTAGCCTTCCACGCGCGCGAAATCCAGGAACAGGTCAATGTCTCGAATGAGACCGGCGTCGGCGAGCGCGATGGCAATGGCGCTGGCGCCGGATCCGAGTGGAACTTGAAAGCGAAAGGGCTTCGCGACGCTGCCAGCGGGCGCGTCCAGTTCAGAAGATCGATTGCTTAATTGGTAGCGCAGAATAGCAGTTCGTACGCTGTTGTAGATTTCACTGTCAGAGGCGAGCAATATCGCGGCGAGCGATCCAATCGCCAGAATCGCCAGGGATATGCCCAGGACCAAGCACCCTCTCGTGACGCGCTGCAACAGCTTGCCTTCGCCCTTAACCGTGTGGAGCTAAGTTCATGGTATGCCGCTGCCAGGTGAAGGTCAACGGCATCTCATTCATCCGCTTGCGCTGAGGCGCTGGCGGCAGCCCGCATATTAGCGCGAATCTCGCTCACTACGACCTCATCGAGAGAACGCATGACCGTGACCCAGGTGCGCCCCGGCTTCAACATAATCGGCGCGCCGTCACGGTGATTCAAGGAGAGCGCCGCGCCGCGACTGTGGGTCAGGCGGCTCCAATAGCCTTGGTATAGCATTCCCTCTCGCATGACGTAGGCTGGCCCGCTGCCCCAGAGCGCAACCTCATACGATTCGTTGATTGCGCCGGCCTCAAAGAGATCGGGACGCCGATTATGCGCGACCTGCAGCATGACCAGATTGTCCGCCCAGAGCTGGGTGTCGTCCGCAGCATCGTAATGCGGGGCGCCGTCAGAGTAGCGCAGGTATCGCCGGCTGGTGTCCTCATATTGCCAGCGCGTGTCTGTCCGGTTGTACCAATTGATGTAGATGTCCTTGACAGCGCGCCCGCCCGCATCCGGCTGCAAATCAAAGGCGAAGCCGATGGCGCGAAATCCAATATTGACATCGCGCCGGCTGGCGGTTTCCCACATTTGGCGCGTATCACCGAAGAGCGTGTGTTCGTATCCGCGGTCGCGCACGGATTCGTCGCGGCAGAAGCCCGCTCCCTCGCAATTGTCGCCCAGCGAAGGCGAGAGCAGCAAGCGGCGGTTGACACGCGCTCGGTAGATATCTCGCACGGGTCCGCTGGTGCCGGAATAGGCGAGCAAGCCGGCGTACATGGTGAGCAATTCCATATCGACCAGGCGCGCGCTGCGCACCGACCCGACTTTTTCCGGGGCGTGGCTGCGGAATATCGCGGCGAACCGTGTGACGCCGCCTTCCGATTCCATTTCAAAGACGAGATCGGCTTGGTTGATCGCGTGCTGCGGACGAACTCTCGGCGGCCAGTTGGACACTTTGACGATGAGATTGCGCCGCGCGCGCGCCTCTTCGTTCGGATAGGGCAAACCAGTCAAGGGATTGATGCCGCTCGGGTAGCTCGCCGGTCCCACATCTTCAACACGCTGGGGCGCGTAGATATCGGACACGACGGTTCGAATCAGCTGCGGTCCTTTCAATGAAGTATCAGGCGTGGCGGTGGCGGTCGGGCTTAAGATTGACGTGGCTGTTGGCGATGCGGCGTCCTCTTGCCCGGCGCTGGCGAGCGGCCAAATCGCCAAGCTGAAGAAGATCACGCAAATGCAGGCCCCGATCGAGAATGTCATTTGACGCGTCAATGCTCTTTTCCTCGCTACGAATCGGTCGGCGAAAAAGTATAGGCTTGCGCGGCTGACTTCGATAGTACGCAGTCAGTATAATAGGAGAATCGTATCTTAGCCTTTGCTTAAGTCGGATATTGAATGGAAAAGCGCCGCCTGCTGATCAGTTATGCGCATCCGGACGATGAAAGTTTCGGCTTGGGCGCCGCCATCCCCAAATGGATTGACGATGGCGTCGACGTTTATTTGATCTGCGCCACCAATGGCGATGTCGGTCATGTACCGGAACAGCTGCGGGGCAAGTACGCGACGGTGGCTGAATTGCGCCTGAGCGAACTGGCTTGCGCGCGGCAGTACTTGAAGTTCAAGGATGTCTTCATGTTGGGCTATCGCGATAGCGGCATGCTTGGCAGTGAATCGGCGCGCCATCCGGAATGCCTGGCGTACCGATGGCAGCATGATCCCGAACCTGTAGTCGCTGATGTCTTGGAGGTCATGCGGCAAGTCAAGCCGCAGGTCGTCATCACCTTTAATCGTTATGGCGGCTATGGACATCCAGACCATATCGCGATCCAGCGGGCGACGGCGCGCGCGTTTGGGCGCCTGCGAGAAGAGGCTGAACGCTCGAAGACTTATGCGCCGCAGCGACTTTACTACGCCGCGTATCCCAAAATGTCGCTGCGGATTCGCATCTGGAAGGCGCGGCTGAAGGGACAGGACCCGCGCCGGATGGGCATCAACCAGGATGTCGATACGCTGAAATCCCTGAATCGTATCGAGCCAGTCCATGCCCGCATTCCGATTGGCGCTTACCTTGATATATGGGAAAAGGCGAGCCGCTGTCACGCCAGCCAGGGCGGCGGGCGAATAACGCGGACGTCTCGACTCTTGCGGCGGGTCCTATATCGCAGGCAGGGCTTCACGCGCGTTTATCCGGCGCCGGCGCACGATCGCGTGGACGAAGACGACTTATTCGCCAATGTCGTCCTGAACAATCATGGATGAGCTTCAGGGGGGCGCATGAATCGCGTCAAGAATTGCGCGGCATATTTTTGCAGCTTGCCCTCAATGATGGCGCGGCGCATATTCTCGACGTGGCGTGCGAGAAAGTCGATATTGTGGAGGCTGAGCAGATAATAGGCCAGCAATTCTTTCGCGACCACCAGATGGCGCAGGTAGGCGCGCGAAAACTGGCTGGTGTAGTTGTTGAGATGCGCATCTAGCGGCGCTTCATCTCGCTTGAAGCGGGCGTTACGCAAATTGATGCGACCGTCGTGCGTGAAGGCGGCGCCGTGGCGAGCGAGCCGCGTCGGGATCACGCAATCAAACATGTCAACGCCACGCCGTATGCCTTCAACCAGATCATCCGGCTCGCCGACGCCCATCAGATAGCGCGGCACGCCGTCCGGCAGGCAGGGCAGGGTATGATCCAGCGTCGCCGCCATTTCCGCTTTGGTTTCGCCGACCGCTAGCCCGCCGATGGCGATGCCTTTCAGGTCCATGTCCGATACAAAGCGGGCTGATTTCTCTCTGAGATCAGGGAAGACGCCGCCTTGCACGATGCCGAACAAGGCTTGCTCGTCATCGTTGGGATGCGCCTCCCGGCATCGCGCCAGCCAGCGATGACTGCGCTCCACGGCGGCGCTGACTTCTTCCCGTTCGTCCGGCGGCGGACATTGATCAAAAGCCATGATGATGTCTGCGCCAAGATTCTGCTGGATTGCCATCGAGATCGCCGGGTCGAGCCGCATCACGCTGCCGTCCAGGTGACTGCGGAAGGTGACGCCGTGGTCGTCGATCTCGTTGATTTCGCTCAAGCTGAAGACCTGAAAGCCGCCTGAATCGGTCAAGATGGGACCGTCCCAATTCATGAAGCGGTGCAATCCGCCCATATCCCGAACTAATTCATCGCCGGGCCGCAGGTACAGGTGATAGGTATTGGCGAGGATGAGATGAATATCAAGGGCGCGCAGGTCTCTAGGTGGTACGGCTTTGACAGTTCCGCTGGTGCCGACCGGAGCGAAGACCGGCGTGGGAATGTCGCCGTGCGGGGTGTGCAAGATTCCCGCTCGCGCGCTGCCATCCCGGGCGACTATCTCAAATTCGAAACTCATGGCACTTCCTATGTGGATGGCGGCGTCGCTTCATATCGCCGGAATGGCGATGTCTCGAGCGTTTAGGCAGCGTACCTTCATGTTGTTCGCGAGCGCTCTCGATCGCGCATATCATAACACATGGACAAGCGAAACCTTCTTTGCCGCGTGGGCATTGGCGCTTCGCAACATCTGTCGGATTTCGGGGCAGCCATTCGCGGCGACTGCTATACTGCCTGCGTAGCGCTATGCTCGCTGCATAGTGGCGCGTGTCTTGAGCTGGCAGGCAGACTGTGGAAGATGTCGCGGGATTAAAGATAACGTACGCGCGTCCGCCGATCGCAGAGCGGCGCGTGAATGGAAGGGCGGCGGCTTTTCCAAGTTGCGTCACAATTGACCTGGGCGCGCTGGCTTTCAATATTCGCTGGATTAAGGCGAAGGTTGGCGGCGATGTGGCGTTGATGGCGGTCTTGAAAGCGGACGCCTATGGCCACGGCGCTACGGAATTGGCGCGCGCGGCGCTGCAGAACGGCGCTGATTTGTTGGCGGTCGCTAACATGGCCGAGGCGCTGGAATTGCGCGAGGCTCACATAGACGCGCCAATACTGTTGTTGAGCTATGTGCCGGCTGAAGACATTCCCACTGCGATCGAGCATGACCTGCGCATAACGGTATTCGACGATGCCTGCGCCGCGCGCTGCATTTCTGCCACGGTACACGGGGGCGGCACGCTCAAGATCCATGTGAAAGTCGATACCGGCATGGGGCGGATGGGCGTCCTGCCACAGGCGATGCATGCCCTTTGCCGCCAATTGCAAGACGCGCCCGGGATTACTCTCGAAGGCCTCTACACGCACTTTGCCACCGCCGACGATGACCCTGCCTACATGCGAGAGCAGCTGAATATCTTCAATCGCGTACAGTCGGAATTGCGCGGCGAAGGGATTGGCTTCAAGTACATTCACGCCGCCAATTCCGCGGCATTGCTCAACGGTGGCGACAGCTACTTCAATGTCGTCAGGCCCGGGGTGCTGCTCTACGGTTTGGAGCCGATGGCGAGGAGCGGCTTCGCCGATCAAATTCGGCCGGTGATGTCCTGGAAGACGCAGATCGCGCAGGTGAAGACCTTGCCGCCAGATTCAATGGTGGGATATGGCAATGCTTATCGCACGCGCGGCTGGGAGACGATTGCCGTTGCGCCGGTGGGCTACGCCGATGGTCTGCGCCGAACGCCCTACAGCTGGCGCGAGGTCCTGATTCATGGACGGCGCGCGCCTTTGGTTGGACGGGTCAGCATGGAGAAGATCACGATCAACGTCAGCCACATCCCCGGGGTGGCAGTGGGCGATGAAGTCGTGCTCATGGGGCGGCAAGGTGACGACTGTATCAGTGCGGACGAAATCGCAGCTTGGCTCCACAGCAACAATTATGAGGTCGTCACATCGATCGCGCCACGCGTCCCGCGAACCTACATCAATTGGTGACGATCGCATCCAATTACTTCAAGAGCGTGCGCAGTTCAGCGGCAATCCGTTCGGGCGGCAGTCCGAATTGGAGGCGCATGATCCAGGTTCCGCTGGCATCAAGCAGGAATGAGCCGGCGGTGTGGTTCACGGTGTAAGCGCCAGCAGCAGCATCGCCACTGACTTCAAACGAGAGCCCCAGTGGCGCCCCGATCCCGCGCACCGTCTCTTCGCTGCCGGTCAAGGCAATGATGCCGTGCAGCTGGCGATTGTCAAAATAGCTACGAAGGACGGCGGGCGTATCCCGGCGCCCATCGACGCTGATGAAGACGAATGCGACCGCACCGGCGCGATCGCGGAGCATCTCTCTGACTTGTTGGAAGTCGCTCAGTGTCAATGGGCAGATATCGGGGCAATTCGTGAAGCCGAAGGTCAGCAGAACGTGGCGCCCGCGCAAGTCGCTGAACTTGAAGGGCCGGCCATTCTGATCGCTTAGTGTGACATCTGGCAGGGCGATTGGCGGCTCAATGCGGATCGCGCCGTCAAACGAATGTTTGCCTTCGACGCTGAAGTGATCAGTATCGACCGTCTCTGGTGTTTGCAGCTGAACCTGAACGAGATAAATGGTCAGAGCGGAGATGCCGATGAGCAGGCCCGCGATCATGCCATAGAGCAGGCGCGCTGCTGTTTCGGAAAATCGCTTGCGTTTCACCGATGCAACCCAACTTCTGTGCGGCGTGACGATGGTGAGTTGATTCTAGCAGTAACGGGGCAACTGATGTAGTCAGACCTGTGTCTGGCGCACTAAGGAGTCGCTGTCATCGCGAATTTGTCATACGAGATATCCAATTGTAATTCCATTGCAAGGGTGGGCGAGCCACCGGCTCGCCCGTACAACTTTTCGAAAGTTGGTCGAAGTCTTTAATTCGAAAGTCATTTTCGAAACTTGCAGGGCATTTCGCAAGTTGCGGACGAGCGTGAAAGTCGCTAGAATGAGGATGCTGCTGGAAGAGAGATTCTGTCGCTGAACAGAACGCCGAAGGGGCAAGCGTCAAGTTAGCCAACTTGCGTGAAACTCTCAGGCAAAAGGATTCCTGGGGCAAGACACTCTGAAGGTCAGGGAGACCGACAGGGCGCATACTCGGCATGGGTTGCGCCCTTTTTTGTTGCTAATGCTTAGGGAGGGAAATGATGGGAGACTGGAAGACGCCGGCAGAACTAAGATATGCGGAGACCGATGAGTGGTTTGCGGCGGACGGCGATGTGGTGACGATTGGCATCACGGATTACGCGCAGGATCAACTGAATGACATTGTTTACGTCGAATTCAGAGACGCGGGCGATGCGGTGGATGCCGGCGATTCCTTCGGCGAAGTCGAATCGGTGAAGGCGGCTTCCGAGTTGTACAGCGCCGTCGCCGGCGAGATCATCGAAGTCAATTCCGCGCTTGAGGACTCGCCCGAGACGGTGAACGCCGATCCCTTTGGCGCCGGCTGGATGGTCAAGATCCGAACGAGGGACTTGGCGCCGCTGGCTGGTTTAATGGACGCGGCCGCTTATGACGCTTATTGCGACAGCCGCTAAACCTGCGCAGACGGCTGTGCCGCCGCCGAACGGGATGTGACGCGGCGACTCGCTTTCAGCCGCCAGAATCGTACAGGAGAGGATCGACAAGACGTGAGTTACATACCGCATACGATAAACGAAACGCAGCAGATGCTGGGGGCGATCGGCGTGGAGTCCATTGACGCCTTGTTTGAGGCGGTGCCGGCGACGCATCGCTTCCCCAAGCTGGATCTGCCGCCGCCCCTGAGCGAGATGGAAGTGGCGGCCGAAATGCTGGCCATCAGCGAAGCCAACGACCATGCGCAAGACTTCGCCATCTTCCGCGGCGCCGGCGCCTATCACCATTTCATTCCGTCGGTCGTCAACCATATGCTGCTGCGCGGCGAGTTTTATACCGCTTACACGCCCTACCAGCCGGAGATTTCGCAAGGCACGCTGCAGGCGACATACGAATACCAATCCATGATGTGCGCGCTCACCGGCATGGACGCGGCCAACGCCAGCCATTATGACGGCGCCACCAGCCTGGCTGAAGCCGTAACCGTCGCCCTCGAAGTCTCCAGGCACAGACGCAAAAAAGTCATCCTCAGCCACGCCATCCACCCGGAGTATCGCGAAGTTGTGCGCACTTACCACCAGGGCCGCGACATCCGCATCATCGGCGACCGCGGACGCGGCGAGATCGTCGACCTGATTGAGATGCTCGACGAAAACACCGCCATGCTCGCTCTGCAATATCCGGACTTCTTCGGCCAGATTGATGATCTGACGGCGCTCTCCGACGCCGTGCATCAAGCCGGCGCCCTGCTGGTGATGGTCGCCAACCCGATGGCGCTATCGATCTTCAAGAGCCCGGGCGAGCTGGGCGCCGACATCGTCGTGGGCGAAGGGCAGCCAATGGGCGTGCCGCTGGGCTATGGCGGACCTTACCTCGGCTATTTCGCTATCAGGCAGAAGTACGTGCGGCGCATCGCGGGCCGCATCATCGGCGAGACACTTGACGCCGACGGCAAGCGCGCCTTCGTCATGACCCTGCGCCCGCGCGAGCAAGACATCAAGCGGGAGCGCGCCAGCAGCAATATCTGCACCAACCAAGGGCTGATGGCGCTCTCGGCCTCGGTCTACATGGCGCTGATGGGCAAGAACGGGCTGCGACAGGTGGGCGAGCTCAATTATTACAAGGCGCATTACGCCGCCAACGAGATCAACCGGCTCGATGGCTACAGCGTGGATATGAGCAAGCCTTTTTTTAACGAATTCGTAGTCGCCTGCCCGCGCCCGATCGCCGACATCAATGAAGCGCTGCTCGCCGAAGGCATCATCGGCGGCATTGACCTGGGAGCGCACTACTTCCACTTGAACGACCGCATGCTGCTTTGCGTCACTGAGATGAACGCCAAGGAAGAAATCGACCGCCTGGTCGAGATCCTGGGAGGGCTTAGCTGATGAATCTACCCCTCCCCAAACCCCTCCCCATCGCAATGGAGAGGGGCTTCAACCACGCTAAGACACGGATTTTCTGTTGCTCAATTCGGTTTGAATATGTAGTAACTATGTTTACAAGATAGCCTCTCCCTATGCGCTCCCCCTCCCTGATGCTTCGGGGAGGGGGCCGGGGGGAGGGGTTGCCCTTGGGAGGGCTTAGCTGATGACCCGATTACGATTTATGTCGGGCGGGCGACTTGATAAGTCGCCCCTACAGATGTCCTTCGAAGGAATAAAAAGTGTAGGGGCGACCAACCTGGTCGCCCGCAGCTTGGTTAACAGAAGGGGACCAAAATGGAATCTTCAGTAACCACGCCACAGCTCCAGCCACTGATCTACGACATCGGCTCGCCGGGGCGTCTGGGCGTCAACCTACCCGAATGCGATGTGCCCAAGGTGGAGTTGCCGGCGGCGCTGATGCGTGAGGAGCTGCCGCTGCCCGAAGTGGGCGAAGTCCAGGTGGTGCGTCACTTTGTCAAGTTGAGCAAACTCAATTACTCCATCGACCAGGGCATATACCCGCTCGGTTCCTGCACGATGAAATACAACCCCAAGATCAACGAGGACGCCGCGCGCCTGCCCGGCTTTGCCCAACTGCACCCGCTGACCGACGAGAGCGGCTCGCAGGGGGCGCTCTTCCTCATGCACGAGCTACAGAAATGGCTGGGCGAGATCAGCGGCTTCCCGGCCGTCAGCCTGACGCCGGCCGCGGGCGCCCAAGGCGAATTCGCCGGCATCCTGATGATTCGCCAATATCACATCGACCGCGGCGAGGGCCAGCGCGATCTCATCCTCGTGCCCAACAGTGCCCACGGCACCAATCCGGCGACGGTCACTATGGCCGGCATGGACGTGCTGGAGTTGCCTTCGAATGACCAGGGCAATGTCGATATGGACGCTCTGCATGCCGCTTGCGAAGGCGAGCTGCGCGACCGTATCGCCGGCATGATGATCACCGTGCCCAGCACCTTGGGCTTGTTTGAATCGACTATCTTAGAGGTGATCGCCACAGTGCATGAGGCCGGCGGACTGATGTACATGGACGGCGCCAATATGAATGCCCTGATGGCGGCCGTCAAGCCGGGAGCGCTGGGCTTTGATGTGATGCACTACAATCTGCACAAGACCTTCTCCACGCCTCACGGGGGCGGCGGACCGGGCAGCGGCGCGGTCGGCGTCAACGAGAAGCTGGCGCCTTATCTGCCGGGGCCGATCGTTGAAATCGTGGAGGGCGGAGATCCCCGCCACGCAGAAGCTGATGTAGGGGCGACCTACCAGGTCGCCCGACATGCGCAGGGTAACGGCGGGCGACATACTATGTCGCCCCTACACCAGCCTCCAGAGGAGGATGCAGCCACCGAACCGCCCCTCTACGGCTTTGTCATGCCGGAGAAGAGCATCGGGCGGCTGAAAGCATTCCACGGCAACTTCGGCATGCACCTGCGCGCCTACGCCTATATCCGCGTCTACGGCGACAGCGGTATCCGTGATGTCACGCGCTATGCCGTGCTCAACGCCAACTATCTGCGCGCCAAGCTGATGGCGACCTATACCGTGCCATACCCGCGCTATTGCGGGCATGAATTCGTGCTGGAAGGTCACTTCGCCGACGCTGAGGACGTGCACGCCCTCGACATCTCCAAGCGGCTGATGGATTACGGCTTCCACCCGCCAACGAACTACTTCCCGCTGATCGTGCCGGAAGCGCTGCTGATCGAGCCGACCGAGACCGAGACCAAAGCTGAACTTGACGAATTCGTGGCGGCGATGGAGTCCATCGCGGAAGAAGCGCGACGCGTACCGGAGCTGCTGCGCCTGGCGCCTCATACCGCGCCCGTCCGCCGGCTGGACGAGGTGCGGGCGGCCAAGGATTTGGTCCTCTGCTGCGCGCCGGCGCTGCCGCGCCAATATGCGGGCGACTAGATTGGGCGCACAGGCACAAATCTGAAGCTCTTGCGTAGGGGCAATCCAGTGAATCGCCTGAATTTTGTCTTCCCTTTGCTGGCGACCTAAGGGCCGCCCCTACACGATTTGTAGGCGTCGGCGTATCATCGGCGCCAGATTGAACTTGCCGACTAGCCGGGCTGTCGTGTGCTTGAGCTCCTGACAATCTTCATCGACAATATGCTTCCCGTGCTGGCGATTGCGGCGATCGGCGTCGTCTTGCGCCGCCGACTGCATGTCGAGCCGGCGATGGTCTCCCGCATGATGTTCTATGTCTTCGCGCCGGCGCTCGCCTTTGACGCCGTCTTCACCAGCGACATCAGCGGCGCCGATTTCCTGCGTGTATATATCGGCACGCTGGCTCTCATGGCCGCGGTGGGCGCGATCGCCTTTCTTTTCCTTCGCGGGCTGAATGCGTCAGTCTTGGCGCGTCATAGGGTCAATCCGCGTGAATTTGCCACCACCTTGGTCGCCACATTTGTCTTTAATGGCGCCAACTTCGGCCTTTCTATCGTGAGTTTCGCCTTCGGCGAAGAAGCGCTGACCTACGCCGTCATCATTTACATCGCCGGTTCGACCGTCGCCTGGACATTGGGACCTTACGTTTCTTCGAGCGGGGCGGCGTCTATGCTGAAGTCGCTTGAGAGCATCTTGCGTACGCCGGTGGTTTACGCGCTGGCGCTCGCGCTTGCGCTCAAGGCGGCTGGGATCAGCGAATTGCCCCCAGCGCTCAGCCGCAGCTCGCAGCTGCTGGCCGATGCGTCGATCCCTCTGATGTTGGTGCTGCTCGGCTTGCAGCTGGGCGCCTTCCGCAAGCCCGACCGCTGGCTCTTGCTCATTTCTGGCACGGCGATTCGTTTGCTGTTGGCGCCTCTGATCGCGATTGCCTTCGCCTCCCTGCTCAGCCTGGAGGGCGCCGCGCGCGCCGCTTTCATCTTGCAGGCGGGCATGCCAACCGCCGTGCTCACCCTCATCCTGGCTTACGAATTCGATACCGACCGCGACCTGGCGCTCAACCTCATCATGACGACCACGTTGCTCAGCCCGATCTCGTTGACGGTTCTGATATATCTGCTACAAAATGGCATCGTCTAGGGACGGGCAATCCAGTGAGATTGCGCTTTTCAGGATTGTGCCGCCTCCCTATAATCGACGCAGATCGATGGGGAAATACAGGTGACGAGCAAGCGGCTTGTTGAGATCGTCTCGCTGAAAAGCCAAAGACGACACGCGCGCGTCTTGCGAGTGGGATTGCATGATACGCGCGCGCTGATACACGAGTTTCGCAAGCCGCTTTTGGTCTTCTTCTTAACGATCTTCATCGGCGGATTCGTTTACCTGTATCTCAACAATACCTACTCGGACAACGAGCCTTTGCAGCTAATCGATATGCCGTACTACATGCTCACCTTTATGGTGCTGGAGTCGGCAATTAAGGCGCCCGATGAGCCCTACTTGATCGTATTTTGGTACGCAATGCCCTTAGTGGCGGTTTATGTGCTCGGTCGGGGCGCGGCCGATTTCCTGCGACTCTTCATCGATCGCGAACAAAGGCGGAGCGCCTGGGAGGTGGCAGTGGCATCAACATTTCGGCGGCACATCATAGTAGTCGGAATCGGTCATACGGGCATGCGCATTGTGCGCGAACTGACGCAGATGGGTTTTGAAGTGGTCGCGGTCGATATGGACATCGATAAAGAGGCGCATGAACGCTTGCATCAGCGCGATGTGCCCTTGATCGCCGGCGACGCGCGCAACGAACATGTGCTTGAACTGGCGAAGCTGGAGCACGCTGTCGCCGCGATTGTCTGCACATCGGATGACTACGCCAACCTGGAGGTCACGATGCGCATCCGCGATATGAACCCGGCGATACGCATCGTGGCACGCATGTGGGACGACCGCCTGGCACAGCAGATCGAGAACTTCTTCAATGTCGAGGTGCTCAGCGCTTCAGACCTGGCGGCGCCCGCTTTTGCCGGGGCTGCTGTCGGCGCCGAGATCACGCAGAATCTGCATATCGCCGGCATGGAATACAGCATGATTCGCTTCATTGTCGGCGTCCGTTCTTTCATGGATGGCGCGACGGTCGATTGTATTCAGGAATCCGAAGGGGTCGATATCGTGCTGCTGCATCGGGAAAACGGCGGCGCGGACGTGGCAGTGTCTACGCGCCACCCCGATGTTCACCCCGACGGCCAGGTGATAGTCCAGGCGGGCGATACCATCGTGCTCTTCGCTCATCACGACCGCATCACCGAGATCCTGGGCCGCAATGAGAAGGGGCGCCGTTAGCGTGCGCCCGCGTTCACTTTCGCCGGGGGAAGCGCGTTAGGATTGTGAGCGGCTGCGGCACAACCGCCCGCCGCCCAATGGCGAGCTCGGCATAACTTGTCGGCTTAAGTCGACCCGCGCCAGCAAAGACGGCAAGCTTGATACCAGATTTGCGGAAGCCGCGCTCCATCAATGCCTGCCCCAGCTGATACCCATCCGAATCGATGTTGCAGCTGGTGACCGTGCCCACGACGCGGCCGCGGGCGTTGACGATCGGGTCGCCATAATGCGCCGGCCGGGCGCCCTTGTTATCCAGGCGGAAGCGGCTGACTTGCGATTTGCGCGTCTTCTCGCGCTCAATGAACGCGCGCTTGCCGATGAAGAAGGGTTTGTAGAGCTTGACGTAAGCGCCAAAGCCGGCATCAGCCGGGTTCAAGTTCAGGTCGCCCGCCAGCTCGAAGCCATAGAGCGGCAAGCCCGCTTCGGTGCGCAGGCTGTCGCGCGCCGCCAGGCCACAAGGCGTCACGCCCATGTCAACCAGCCGGCGGAATAGCTCGGCCGCCCGCTCGGGATGTACGAAGAGCTCGTAAGCGACGCGCTCGCCGGTATAACCGGTGCGCGAGACGATCAGGTCGAAACTGCCGAGATTGACCCGCGCCACGCCAGCCCACTGCAAAGCCTTTATCGCCGCCAAGTCCCCGTCGTTGCCACCGAGCGCCAGCAAGTAGTCGCGGCTGCGCGGCCCCTGCAAGGCGATATCGACGCGCTGTTCGGCGCCCCATTCCGGCTGCCGCAGGTCACGCAGGTCAAATCGGCTTGTCCCCTCGATGCGCCGGCTGGGATTATGCCGGTCGATCATGACCTCGCCGGCGATCACGGCATTCAGCCACGCCCAGTTCTTGTCGTTGTTGGAGGCGTTGACGACGGCGAGGAAATGATCTTCGGCGAGGCGATAGATCATCAGGTCATCGAGCGGGATGCCATCCACATCCAGCAGGTAGGTATAGTGAGAGTCGCCGACTTTGAGGCGCCGGACGTCGTTGGTGGCAACCAGGTCGAGGAAGGCTAGCGCGCCGCGCCCGCGCAGGTCAAAGACACCCATGTGCGCCACATCAAAGATGCCGGCGTTCTCGCGCACGGCCGCGTGCTCCTCGCTGACCGACTTGTACCAGAGCGGCATGTCGTAACCGGCGAAGGGCGCCATCTTCGCGCCGAGCTCCAGATGCAGGCTGTGCAGCGGGGTCTTTTGCAGGGGCGAGCCATTGGGTCGCCCGTCGGCGTTTTCGGGGATGAATTGGGGCAGGGGGCTGGGGGGCGGGCTAGGCAAGAATTTCTCGCCGTTGATGCCGATGTGATAGGCTTTATGGTCATAGCCGGCGCCGGGCGCCAGCGCGATCGGCTTGCCCTCACCGATCACCGTGACGGCGACCGGACCCGGCAGCTTGGCGTGGACGTCATGGTCATCGAAGAGAACGAATCCATCGCTGAGCGCGCGCAGCCAGGCGACGGCGCGGTCGGCGCGGCCGGCAATATTCAGGCGGTATTCACTTGGGGAGAGGCGTGTAATTTCGCCGCTCGCCATCACCGAGCCGTCTCGCTCGAGGATATGCGTCGGCTGGCTCTCGCCGTCATTGAGCGCGGCGACATCGCTGGTTGTCGCGACATGAAGGAAGTCGCCGGCGGCCGCGCCCGCGACGCTTACCTCTAGGCATTGCTCTTGCCCGATGTCGCCTGAGTCAAAGAAGTGCGGATAGCGGTCGGCTTTGGCGTCGGTGTCGATGCCGAGGCGCCGCGCCAGCTCGCACGAACGGGCGGCAGCGGTTTGCAGCGCGTCAAAGTCGATCTTGGCGCGTGGCAGCGGACGCAGGCGCCCGGTGAGGCTGAAGGGCAGGCACGCTTGCAGCACATCGGCGATGATATCGCCCAGCTCGTCGATCTCGGCTTCTGCCATCCCCCGCTGGGTGACCCAGGTCGTGCCGACGCGAACGCCGCTGGGCCGCAGGGCCGAAGTATCGCCCGGAATCGTCTGGCGGTTGACGACGATGCCGGACAGGTCGAGGATGCGCGCCGCCATATCGCCGCTGAGCTTTGTGCCGTCGGGCCCGACGATCGTCTTGCAATCCAGCAGCAGCAGGTGCGTATCGGTGCCGCCGTAGGGCAGGCGCAAACCGCGCGCTTGCAGCTTGTTCCCCAGCCGGACGGCATTTGCCAGCGTCTCCCGCTGCAGCCGGCGGAACTGCTCGCTCCCGGCGATGCGCAGCGCGACCGCCAGCCCAGCCATGGTGTTGATGTGGGGCCCGCCTTGTTCGCCCGGGAAGACGGCGCGGTCAAGCTTGCGCGAAAGGTCCCTGCGATGGGTGATGAGCACGGCGCCGCGTGGCCCATTGAGGGTCTTGTGGGTGGTGAAGCTGACGACATCGGCGATGCCGACTGGGTTGGGGTAGCAGCCCGCGGCGATCAAGCCGGCGACATGGGCGACATCGGCGAGCAGGAAAGCGCCCACTTCATCAGCGATGCTGCGGTAGGCGGCCCAGTCGGCTGCGTAGGGGTAACTGCTGAATCCGCCAATGATGAGCCGCGGCTGATGCTCGCGCGCAAGGTCGCGCATCTGGTCATAATCGAGGCGCTCCGTTTCCGGGTCGATAGCGTAGCTGACGATGTTGTAGTTGATGCCGCTGCGGTTGACAGGGCTGCCGTGCGTGAGGTGCCCGCCCATGATCAGGTCCATGCCCATGACGGTGTCGCCGACATCGAGCAGGGCGCTGTAGACGGCGTTATTGGCGGGAGCGCCCGAGAGCGGTTGAACATTGACGAACAGGTCGTCCGCGCTCAGGCCGTTGCCGGCGAAGCGCTCGGCGGCGCGGCGGCGCGCCAGCGACTCCAGTATATTCGCGTACTCCGTCCCCTTGTAATAGCGCTGGTCGGCTTGGCGGCGAAACTCCGGCAGGCGCTGGTCATAATCCAGGATTTCGCTCTGGGTCATGGTCCGGGAGTTGTCCAGCGGATAGCCCTCTGCGTAGATATTATGGAAAGGGGAACTGATGGCCTTGCGCACGGCGAAGGGCACGGTGCTTTCCGATGGAATCAGGATCAGTTTTTCCTGCTGCCGCGCGGTCTCATGACGGATCAATTTGGCGACTTCGGGGTCCAACTCCTCGACGCCCCCGCGAAAGAGAAAGTCATTCTGTGTCATGGCTGGAAGGGACTCCTGTATCGTCAAGCTTGGCCCGCCATTCTATCATGGCTGATTGCCAGGAACTATGCGGCGTCGAGCGGCGGCAAAGCGCGAACGTTAGCCGTCCTTGGTTGCTTCGGCTGGCATAAACGCGCTGCTATCAGCGAAGCGGGGCGTGCGACAGGCGCCGCTTTCGATGCAAGCGGTGATTTCGCCGGCGGCAACTTCGGCGACAAGCGCGTGCAGGGGCGGACCATAGTGCTTCGTCGGGCTCCAGAATTTGTCATCTACGTACGTCGGCTGCAGATGCTCCTCCGTTGCGATGTAGTGGTAAGATTCGCGACTATGTACCAGCAGGAAATCGTAAACCGGGCGGGGACGGGGCAGGTTGCTGAAATAGCGCTTCAGATGACTTTGCAGCGGCAGATGCAGCACGACGAATTCGGAGCCTGCTTTATGAACGTCGTTGGCGAAGGCATCGATGATTGCTTTGCCCAGCTCTCCGCCTTCGCTGCCCGGGCGGTATATGTCTGGTTCGTCTTCGGCTTGCCTCAGCGCTTCAAATACCAAGCTGAACAGCCGGCTCGCCGCCCACCAGCGCGCCGCCCTAAAGCGGCTCTGATAATGGAATTCGTAGGGCGCCAGCGGATGCTCGCTGAAGTTTTCAAAGACTTCCATCAATTGTTCAGGCGGCAAAGTCGGCGCATTCAGCAGTCGAAGTTCGTCGTCGATCAGGGCGAAGCGCGGTTTGGAAAAGGCGGGTCCGCTTCGGTGGAGCAATTGCCGGAAGACATTTACGTTTCGTTTGAGATTCTCCGGCTGCAGCCCAAATATGACTATATCCGGCGCGAAGCTCTTTCCAAGATCTTGCCAGCGAAGATAGGCTTGCCCCATGCCGTAGGCGCCGACGCCGAAGTTCAGCACTTCCGCTCTGATTCCAGCCTCATTCAACGCGCGCTCAAGCAGATAAGCCCAGGTTTCGTCGTCGCCCACATCGTCGCCGGCGGTGAACGAGTCGCCGAATACGGCGATGCGCAGCGTATCTGACGGCGGGCTCATGTCAAAATCGCGCCGCGAGCGAAAGCCGGCGCCGTTGATCGTAAATGTGCCGTCTTGGCGGACTGAATTAGGGCGAAATGCCCAGCCCGTCCATTGATCGTAAATCACGATGGCGATGTCTTTGTTGGCGATATAACCTTCGACTTGCCCACGCAGCTCGTTGACGGGCACATTCGGCGAATCCAAGCTGAAGTTCAGAAGTGTGAATCGCCCGTCGGCATCGGTTGTGCCAGCGACGCGGACCAAGACTTCCAGCAGAACCAATGTCAGCGCGACGGCAAAAACGACAATCAGCGCATTTGCGAGTACTTTTCGGCGCAACCGTTTCTCTCCTGAGTGCTGGCAGCCGGATGACAAGAGATGTGAGTTCTCCAGGGCTTAGTGTTATCGAGAACTGATTATACAGTCGTCGCGTGTCAATGGTTACCTGCATGTGGGTTGAGTCCGATATGCGACTTTGACAATCGCGACTACCGTCTATACAATCCAATACGCTCTCGGCTCTCCATGAGCTGAAATTCGTCAGTTGCTGGAAACCAGATCCAGGCTTGTTTTGGGGAAAAAACGATATGAAGGAATACCAGACGGAGAACATCAGAAACGTCGCCTTAGTGGGGCATCAAAGCTGTGGCAAGACATCGTTAGTGGAGGCGCTCCTGTACAGCACCGGCGCCACCAACCGGATGGGACATATTTCCGAATCGAATATGGTTTCCGACTGGGATGATGAAGAGAGGGAGCGCGGCCTGTCCTTGTCTACATCTTTGGCACCCGTTGAATTCAATGACACTAAGATCAATCTGCTGGATACGCCCGGTTTCACCGACTTTCAAGGGGAGCTCAAGAATGCGATCTTGGCTGCCGATTCGGTGATTGTGGTGATCGACGCGGTCGCCGGCGTAGAAGTGGGTACGGAACTGGCTTGGGAGTATGCCCGCATTAGCGAACAGCCGATCATTGCCGTCATCAACAAGATGGATCGCGACAACGCCGACTACGATGCTGTGCTCGACCAGTTGCGCGGCCAGTTTGACGACTATAAGTTTATCCCCATTATGCTCCCGATCGGGCAGCAGGCGGACTACAAGGGCGTCGCCAATGCTTTGACGCAGAAAGCCTACCTGGGTGATGGCGCGGAGCGTTCCGATCTTCCCGACGACTATGCCGATGCGCTGGAAGAGGCGCACATGGAATTGATGGAAGCGGCCGCCGAAGCCGATGACGACCTGCTGGAGAAATACTTCGAAGAAGAGACCCTGTCTTTTGACGAGATCCGCGATGGCATGCGCAAGGCATCGCGCTCGCCCGAGCTGAAGACGGTGCCCGTCTTTACCACTTCCGCCACCGAAAACATCGGCACCATCCCGCTGTTGGAGGCGCTGGTCGCTTACACGACCGCGCCAAACGAGCGGCGCGTGAATATCATGCGCGGAGAAGAAGCCGATGTGCTGGGGGCGCCGCATGTCGATGAGGATCCGCTGGTGGCTTATGTCTTCAAGACACTGAATGATCGCTTTGTCGGCACGCTCAATTACTTCCGCATTTTCTCCGGC
The DNA here is from genome assembly GCA_011523705.1 of Chloroflexota bacterium. Taxonomy (GTDB): domain Bacteria; phylum Chloroflexota; class Anaerolineae; order Aggregatilineales; family Phototrophicaceae; genus UBA6055. The sequence continues at coordinate 23,722 of WTGC01000117.1, forward strand.
TCGATTTCGAGCGACGGACGCTACACAAATGCCAACAGCGGCGCCAGCGAGCGATTCAATTCGCTCTTCGTCATGCGCGGCAAGGAACAGCTGCCGGTATCGACCCTGCACGCGGGCGATATCGGCGTGGTGGCGAAGTTAAGCGAGACCAAGACGGGCGATACCTTTGCCGATGCCGAATCTGATCTTCGCGTCATCGCGCCTGATTTCCCGGCGCCGCTCTACATGCTGGCGGTGGCGCCGCGCACGCAAGCTGATAGCGCCAAGATGGGACCGACCCTCAGCAACCTCTGCGATGCCGACCCGACCCTGCGCTGGCGCCAGGATGGCGATACGCGGCAGACCGTCCTCGAGGGCATGGGCCAGATTCACCTTGACGTCACGCTGAAGCGGGCGGAAGCCTTGGGCGTCGGCATCGACACCGACATGCCTAAAGTACCCTACCGCGAGACAATTACCGGTAACGCCGAATCGAGTTATACGCATAAGAAACAGACGGGCGGCGCCGGGCAATACGGGCGCGTCGATCTGAAAATCGAGCCAACTGTCGAGGGATTCGAGTTCGAATCGTCCGTCTTTGGCGGGGCGATCTCGCAGCAGTTTGTCGCGTCAACCGAGAAGGGCATACGCGCGGTCCTGCCGGATGGGGTCATCGCCGGCTTCCCGGTTGAACGCGTGAAGGTCAATGTGTTTGATGGCAAGGAGCATCCAGTCGATTCAAAAGACATCGCCTTTCAGATCGCGGGCCGCGAGGCATTTCGCGAAGCCTTCCGCAAGGCGAAACCGGTCCTGCTGGAACCGATCATGGATGTCAGGATCACCGTCCCCGAGTCGATGATGGGCGACATCATGAGCGATCTGAATACGCGCCGGGGCCGTGTGCAAGGCATGGATACGGTTGGCATCAAGAGCGTCGTCACGGCGGAGGCGCCGCTGGCGGAGATGCTGCGCTACGGCAATGACCTGCGTTCAATGACCGGCGGACGGGGCATCTACACGATGGATTTCAACCGTTACGACCGCGTGCCGTCTTACGTCCAGGATGACATCATCGCCGAGGTCGAGGCGGAAGCGGCAGGTTAAAGCGGAAAGAAACTCGGGTTGCAGTGTGGGCGACTTACAAAGTCGCCACTGTTTACGTTGCACGTTGCAAGAGGGCGTTACAGCGCCGCGCGTAGACACTGCGGTTCAAACGCCCCTACACGTTTGCGCTTTGATTAAGATCCGTAGGGGCGAGGTCGCGTAGACACTGACCGCCGGCGGTGACTCGCCCACAGTATTCCGCCTGCTCAACAACACGCAAGGTATTTTGCGTGGGCAGCGGCATAGGCGCGAGTGTGTCTACAGACTTTCTGGTTAGCTTGGCTCGCCCTCTACTTCAGCGGTCTCCTTCGTGTCTGAGCCATTCTGATCCGAGGCATGCGGCTCGCGCAGGTGCTTGGCGACGGATTCCGGCACGATATCTTCCAGGTCTTCTTCCAGGTTCAGAATGCTCAAGATCTCTTCGCGCTCGACCGTCTCTTTTTCCAGCAGCGCTTTGGCCAGCTCATCCAGCCCCTCGCGGTGATCTTCCAGCAGCTCGCGCGTCTCTTGGTAAGCGACATCAATGATGCGCTTGATTTCGGCATCAAGTTTGGCGGCGGTGTCATCGCTATAGTCGCGTCCGCTGGCGATTGCGTAGCCGAGGAAGGGCTGGTCGGAATCGTCGCCGTAATTGACCATGCCGACCGAATCGCTCATGCCGAACATCTTGACCATGCGGCGGGCGATTTGGGTCACCTGCTGAATGTCGTTGGCGGCGCCGGTGGTGACATCGTCAAAGACAATCTCTTCGGCGATGCGCCCGGCCAAACCCACTCGAATGAAGGCTTCAAGCTGCTTGCGGGATTGATGCAGCGAATCGTCCTTCGGCATATAGAAGGCGACGCCGAGCGCGCGCCCGCGCGGGATGATCGTCGTCTTGAGCAGCGCCATCGCATCGGGCAGCAAGAATGAAACCAAGGCGTGGCCCGCTTCATGATAGGCGGTGATGCGGCGATCTTTCTTGTTGGAGAGCGGCGGGCGTTTGGTGCCCAGGCGAATGCGCTCGTAGGCGGTGGTGAAATCGGACATGGTGATCAGGCGGCGGTTGAAGCGGGCGGCGTGCATGGCCGCTTCATTGGCGAGGTTGGCGATGTCGGCGCCGGAAAAGCCGATGGTGGCGCGCGCCAACGATTCGAGCTCGACATTGTTGCCCAGCGGCTTGTTCTTGGTGTGGATTTTGAGAATGTCGTGCCGCCCCTTGACATCCGGCAGATCCACCGTGATTTGCCGATCAAACCGGCCGGGCCGCAGTAGAGCGGGATCCAACACGTCGGGACGATTGGTGGCGGCGATCATGACGATATTGGTGTCGTTGTCAAAACCATCCATTTCCGAAAGCAACTGATTCAAGGTCTGTTCGCGCTCGTCGTGGCCGCCGCCCAACCCGGTGCCGCGCCGGCGACCAACCGCGTCGATCTCGTCGACGAAGATGATGGCGGGCGCGTTTTCCTTGGCGCGTTTGAACAGATCGCGAACGCGCGAGGCGCCAACGCCGACGAACATCTCCACGAACTCGGAAGCGGCGATGCTGAAGAAGGCAACGTTGGCTTCTCCGGCGACGGCGCGCGCCATCAAGGTTTTGCCGGTGCCCGGCGGACCGATCAGAAGGACGCCCCGCGGCACTTTTGCGCCAACCTTGACGTATTTCTCCGGCTGCTTGAGAAAGTCGACGACTTCTTCAAGCTCCAGCTTGGCCGCGTCTTGCCCGGCGACATCCTCAAACTTGAGAGCTGGCATTTCCGGCGTTTTCTCGCGCGCCTGCGATTGGCCAAAGGAGAAGATGCCATTCATCTGCCCCTGCGCGCGGCGTCCCATCCAGACGAAGAAACCGATGATGAGAACCAGCGGCAAGAAATTGATGAGCAGCGTCAACCAGGTATTTGGCTGGCTCCACTTCGCGTCGATTTCAATGCCTCGTTCTTGCGCTATGCGCAGCAGTTCAGCGCCGGCGTAAGGAGGGAGCTGCGCCGAAAAGCGCGAGACATTCTGCATGCGCCCGGAGGCGGCGGTGACGATGATGCTGCTCTTGAATGTGCCGCTGACCGAGACATTGTCCTGAAAGTGCAGCAGGCTGATGTTATTCATCATCAGTTGTTCGTAGACATCGGAGTAGGCAATCTCCGGCGTGGAGGAGAACCCGCCAAAGAGACCCGGCGATGAAATCAGCGCCAGCAGCATGACCAGGACGAGCAGACCAGGCGAGATCCACTTGCGCCAATTCGGCGGCGGCTGCGGCGGTCGCGGGCTGTTCCCGCCCTCGCGACTTTCGTCGTTATCGTTGTTTTCCCAAAACTGCATCGATAGATCGTACCCTCAGAAAGCGGATTGCATAGCTTGATTATACCGTATCAACGGCGCCAATTGCGCAAGACTTGTCTTAGAATGCGGTGGCCGCCGCTTCGGTATACAGTTGGCTCTGCTGATGATAACATGAAATACGAGAGATTTCGCCGGTTAGTTGCGGCGCGCATGGAACCAAGCGGCGCCCGAGGCCAATTATGAATCGATTGAAAGACGAGACCAGTCCTTATCTGCTGCAGCACGCGGACAACCCGGTGGATTGGCGTCCCTGGGGCGAGGAGGCTTTTCGCCTTGCGCGCGAGCAAGACAAGCCGGTCCTGCTGAGCATCGGCTACAGCGCCTGCCACTGGTGCCATGTGATGGCGCATGAAAGCTTCGAAGACGAAGAGACGGCTGAGATGATGAACGCCCTTTTCGTCAATGTGAAAGTCGATCGGGAAGAGCGGCCCGATGTCGATGACATCTATATGGGGGCGGTGCAGGCGATCGCCGGGCAGGGCGGTTGGCCCATGACGGTTTTTCTGCTGCCGGACGGGCGTCCATTTTATGGCGGCACCTACTATCCAAAAGTACAGCGCTATGGCATGCCGTCGTTCACGCAGCTGATGGGCGCTGTACATGACGCTTATCGCAAGCAGCGAGAAAACCTCGAGAAACAAGCCGACAATCTGCATCAGACGCTGAAACGCGATGTGCTGCCAATCGGTCGCGCGGACGACAGCGGCTTGACCAGCGACATGCTGGACGAGGCGGCGCGAATTCTGCTGGCCAGCGTGGACCGCGAAAACGGCGGTTTCGGCGCCCAGCCGAAGTTCCCGAATCCGATTAGTTTGGAATTTCTGCTGCGTTATCATGCGCGTACGGGGGACGAAGAGGCGCTCAATCTGGCGACCTTCACGCTGCGGCAGATGGCGCATGGCGGGATCTATGATCAGATCGGCGGCGGCTTCGCCAGGTACAGCGTCGACGCGCATTGGCTGGTGCCGCACTTTGAGAAGATGCTCTATGACAACGCTCAGCTTAGCCGGCTCTATCTACATGCCTGGCAGATCACCGGCGACGACTTCTTCAAGTCTATCGCCGTGGACATATACGATTACATCTTGCGCGAGATGACCGCCTCTAGCGGCGGCTTCTACAGCGCCACCGATGCCGACAGCGAGGGCGAAGAGGGCAAGTTCTTGGTTTGGTCCATTGAGGAGGCGGCCGAAGCGATTGAGCCGATTGGCGCAGAAATTCCGCGCGCGCTGGAGATCGTTATCGAAGCCTTTGGCATGACGCCGCAGGGAAACTTTGAAGGCGCGAACATCCTTTACCTGCCGCGCCCCTTGGATGAGACTGCGCTTGTTCTGGGGATGTCGCTTGATGATCTGAGCAGCGCCCTCGAAACGATCAAGCGGCAATTATATGCCCTTCGCTCCGAGCGCGTGCCGCCGGGCCTGGACGACAAGATTCTGACGTCGTGGAACGGCTTGATGCTGGCGAGCCTGGCGGAAGCGGCGCGGGTGCTGAGACGCGACGACTACTTGGCCGCCGCCCGAAAAGCCGGTGCATTCCTGCTCGATCAAATGGTCGATGAGAGTGGGCGCTTGTATCGCACGCACAAGGATGGGCGGAGCAAACTCAACGGTTATTTGGAAGATTACGCCAACTTGATCGACGCGCTGCTGGAGTTGTATCAGTCAACGTTTGAAGAGGATTGGTTTGCGGCGGCGCGGCGGCTGGCGAATGCGGCGCTGACGCATTTCGCTTCGGACGATGGCGGATTCTACGACACGAGCGACGATCACGAAGCTTTGATTGTGCGTCCGCGCAACTTGCAGGATAACGTCACGCCATCGGGCAACGCGATGATGGCCAAGCAGCTTCTGCGGCTGGCCGCTTATACTGCTGAGCCGCGTTACGACGAAGCGGCGCGCGAGGTACTGCGGAAATTGTCCGACGCCATGCGCCAATATCCGCAAGCATTCGCTGAATCCTTGAACGCCGCCGATATGCTAATTCAGGGCATCGCCGAAGTGGCTGTGATCGGCGACCGCGCCGACGCCGCCACCAAGGAAATCATGGATGTTCTACAACAGCCGTATCGCCCGAATATGATCGGCGCCTTTTCCGAAGACAATGTCGATCAACATGAACTCATTCCGCTGCTGAATGCGCGCATGAAGCGCGACGGCAAGCTGACAGTCTATGTTTGCCGCCACTTCGCCTGCAAAATGCCGGTGACCACGGCTGCGGAAACCGAGGCCTTGCTGTCTGAGCTATAGGCGCCGCTTTCCAATATTTATCGATGGCATCCGGAATGCCGCGCGACCGCCGCCATAGCTGAATTCAGAACGGGATTTTCGTCTCGTCAGACAGGTCCATTCATGGTCCAGGATAGACAAGCCGGGCAGGATTACTTCAAGACCCTGCTGCAAACGGTGGTGGGGCAGGCGTTCAGCGCCGCCGGCTATCGGCTGCAAGACGCGCCGATGCAGTGGGCGGGCGGGAAGTATCGCTTCGCCCGAGCCTTGCCCGATGGTTACTTTGGCTTGATCGATTTCCAGGTCCTGGTTTATAGCGATACCATGTGGTCGGATCGAGCGCAATCGCGTTTCAATGTTCAGCTGACGCGCGCGCGCAATCGCCATGGTCGGGCTGGCAGCAGCGCGGGCTACGTGACGCGCGGGCTGAGCCAACTGGTGGTTGAAGACTTCGGCGTTGCGATTCTGCCATCGGCCGACCATTGGTGGACTTTTCGCGACACCGAGACGATGGGCGCGGCGCTGGCGGAAGCGGGACATCTTGTCGTCGGTTACGGCATGCCTTGGTTGGCTCGCGAGTTGGTCCCGCCGGCTGACCAGGATGCCGGCGACCTTGGTTGACAAGCGCAGTCCAGCTTCGTACCATGACGGGCAATTCACAAGCTCGCGGACCTATTCCATGTACCGATTTCCGGTCATCGCTATGGCGCTCTGTGTGTTCCTGAGCGCTTGCAACTTCCGCCGCCTGGAGCTGCCGCTGCCGACGCCGGATGAAGACAACATCATTTACGTCACAGCGACGCCGCTGCCGGTAGTGGCGCAGGCTGTTCCGACAGAAGCCCCGACCGAGATTCCTCCAGTCGCTCAGCCCACGCCCGCCATCATGGCGAAAGAACAGCTTCAGTCGGCTGAGAGCTTCACGCGCAACGGGTATTTTGAAGAGGCGGCCGGCATCTACCGCAGCTTGCTCAATGCTGGCGACGCCCTTCCGCCGCCCCATCGCGCCGAAGCTGCCTCTCGCCTGGGGACAGTCGCCTTGCGCGCCGGCTACTTTGAGCAGGCGCAGGATGCCTTCAGTTTATACATCAGCGAGTTCTCGGGGGAGGCGCAGCTCGCGCAAGCCTATTTCTTACGCGCCGATGCCCGGCTGGGTCTGTCACGGTGGCGCGAGGCGATCGACGATCTTCAGCGTTATCTGCTGCTGCGTCCCGGCTTGATCGACAGCTACGTCCATGAGCGACTCGCCGATGCGCAGATGGCGCTGGGAATGACCGAGGCGGCGCTGAAAAATTACCAGCGCGCAATAAATGCCGGGCGGCCGAAAGTGCCGCTGCTGATTCTGCGCGAGAAACTGGCGCGGATCGACATCGAGCTTGGTCGCTATGCCGAGGCGGTCGCCCAGTATGACGCGATTCTGACGGTCGCGCGAAACGCTCCTTACCGCGCTGACATCGCTTTGTCGGCGGCGCAGGTCACGCTGGACAGCATCGATGTAGAGACCGGCTTGGCGCGGCTGCAGGCGGTCGCGGAGAATTACCCGGGCACGAGCGCGGCTTGGGCGGCGCAAGAGCAACTGAGAAGGCATGGGTCGGCCTTTGACGGCTTTCGGCGTGGGCAGGCGGCATTCATCGCCGGCGACGCGCAGGCGGCGATCGAGGCATTTGATCAGTTCACGGCGGCGCAAGATTCGACGGCGATTCCGGCTGAGCTTTTCCTGCTGCTCGGGCGCGCCCATCGCCAGGTCGGAGATTTCGGTGCTGCCTCGGTCGCATTCCAGACGCTGATCGATCGCTATCCACAAGATCCGCTCTTTGGCGACGCGCTGCTCGAGCGCGGGAGGACGCGCTTTTTGGCTGGCGACAGTCCGGCGGCGATAGAGATTTATCTGGCGCTGGCCGATGAATATGGTCAGCTTGCGAGCGCGGCCGGCGAGGCGCTCTGGCGCGCCGGTTATCTATACGGCACTAACGGTCAGACGGCCTTGTCGCGTCAGGTGTTCACGCGCCTGGCCGATCTTTATCCGAATCACGAATTGACCACCAACGGACTCTTCATCGCGGCGTCGGCGGCTGTACGCGATGAGGAGTGGCTCATCGCCGAGGGTCTCTATCAGCGAATCGCGGCACTCACGTCGGGGGAGGATAAAGCGGCGGCTTATCTGTGGATCGGCCGCATCGCGCTGGGCAACGGGGATTCTGAAAGTGCAAACGAGGCATTCGACCAAGCGATCGCGGCAGCGCCCGATAGTTATTTTGCGGCGCGGGCGGGCGATTTCCGCATCGGCCGGCAGCCATTTCAGACGCCGGCAGCCTATCAATTCGCCTTCGGCGAAGCGACCGAGCGGCAGGAAGCTGAGGACTGGCTTCGCCGTCACTTCAATATCGGTGATTCAAATGAGCTATGGCGACTATCCGCGGCTTTGGAGAGCGACCCGCGCATGATACGCGGAACCGAATTGCTGGCGCTGAAAGTTTTTGACGCGGCATTCAATGAGTTTGAGGATCTGGTAGATGAAGCGCGCGACAAGGGCGATGTCTTAAGCAGTTATCGCCTGGCGATTTATCTGCGTGATATGGGCGTTTATCGAGAGAGCATAATCGCGGCGGCCGACGTGATTATCGCCTCCGGGCTGGGTACGCTGGAAGCGCCGCGCTTTATCGCCCGGCTGCGCTTTCCGGCTCATTACATTGACGTGATCCAACCGGCGGCGGATGAACGCGGCTTTGATCCATTAGTGATGCTCTCATTGATCCGGCAGGAGAGTCTCTTCAATACCTTGGCAATAGCCGCGGCCGGCGAGAAGGGCTTGACGCAAGTCATCCCGTCGACCGCGCAGTATATAGCCGAAAAGCTGGCATGGCGTGATTATCAGCATGAGGATCTCTTCCGCCCATACGCCGGCGTCGCTTTTGGCGCATTCTATCTTGATGAACAACTGGACCTTTTCAACGGGAACGCGGTCGTCGCGCTCGCCGCCTACAATGCGGGACCGGGACGGGCCTACGACTGGAACGCCTTGTCAGCCGGCGATCCAGACCTGTTTATGACGACCATCACGATCGATTCAACGCGCCATTACGTACAGTTCATATATCGCAATTACAATATCTATCGCGAGCTTTACGGCGTCGGCGGCTGAGCGCCGTCTCGCGTGGGATCGCGGGCCAGAATCGCGCAACCGCCGCATATCTCGCGGTCGTATTCGGTGTTTTAATTGGCGAGGCTCATAGTCGTTTCGGATTGAGCTGCTATGCTACACTGAAGGTGAACCAGCCGGCCGTGATAAAGGTAAACATGCAAGCGCAGCGCCTACTTGAGAATCTGCAAGCCCAGCAGGACAGAGAGCTTGAGTCTTTCTTTGGCAGTCCACGCCTGATAGACGAAGCGCATTCGGCTTCTCCCTTTGCGGCGGTGAAGCGCGTCGCCGTTCTGACCGAATCCTTCCTGCCGAAAGTTGACGGCGTAGTCAAGACGGCTTTCTTGACGGTCCGCTATCTGCAGGAGACCGGACGGGAAGTGCTGGTATTTGCGCCCGATATCGCTGTCGACCAGGTCGGCAATTCGCAAGTCATCCCGCTGCCGTCGATTAGCCTGCCACAAGCGCCGGAGACGCGAATGGCTTTGCCGAATCCGGTCGTGGCGCGGCATATTGAGGATTTCAATCCCGACCTGATTCACCTCTTCAGCCCGGCGGCGATGGGGGTCAATGGCATGGCGGTCGGCAGACACTTGAAATTGCCGGTGATCGCCAACTATCAGACGGACCTGCCCGGTTATACCGAGCACTATGGCTTTCCCTTGCTATCGGGTCCGGTCAATCGCTGGCTGCGATATATCCACAATGGCTGTCATTTGACGCTAGCGCCGACGCGCACCATCATTCGGCAGTTGCGCGCGGTGGGCTATCGCCGCGTGCGTCATTGGGGGCGCGGCGTCAATACGGAGCGTTTCCATCCGCGGCACGCGCGGCCCGCGATGCGCCGCCGGCTGCTGAATGGGCGCGACCCCGATTCGCTACTCTGCATTTTCGTCGGGCGCCTCGCACAGGAGAAGCGTGTCGACCTGTTGCGTGATGTCGCCAAGACGCCCGGCGTGGCTCTGACGATCATCGGCGACGGCGCCCTGCGCGAGGAACTTGAAGCCGACTTCGCCGATACCGACGCGTTTTTCACCGGCTACTTGATTGGCGACGAGCTGGCGCAAGCCTATGCCAGCGCCGAGGTCTTTGCCTTTCCCGGCGAATACGAGACCTTCGGCCAGGTCATCCAGGAAGCGATGGCATCGGGTTTGCCATCGATCGTTGTGAAAGCCGGTGGCGCGCCTGATGTCATTGAGGATGGCGTGAGCGGCGTCGCGGTGGCGCCAACTGCCGCTGCCTTCGCCGCGGAAATCCGCCGGCTGCGCGACCGGCCAATGGCGCGAGAGGCGATGAGCCTCCAAGCGCGGCAAATGTCGGAGCAGCGCCCATGGTCGGCGCTGATGGCGCAGCTCGAGGGCTACTACGAAGAGGCATATACGATGAACAAGCGCTTCAAGAGCCTGTTCGGTTTCACGCGCTATCACATGCCCTTGTCCATTCCTGCCCAATTGGTGCGCCGTCCCAAAATTCTTTCCTAGTTTGGCAAGGACCTAGGCGCGCGATACGAGAACATAACCGAATGCCAAGACAGTCGAAAAAGAAGACGCTCGCCCTTATCTCTCATGATGGAAAAAAAGCCGATATGGTCGCATTTGTGATGGATCACAAAGAGCGGCTGCGCGATTTCGATCTGGTCGCGACTCAAACGACGGGCACGATGATTCGGGAGAAGACGGGCCTCGATGTACGCTGCATGCTTTCGGGACCCTATGGCGGTGATGCGCAAATCGCGAGCGCGGTGGCGGAAGGGCGCGTGAACGCGGTCTTCTTCTTCCTGGATCCGCTGGGCAAACATCCGCATGATCCCGATATTCAGAGCCTGCTTCGCATCTGCAATGTGCATAATGTGCCGTTGGCGACCAACATCGCGACCGCCGTGCTTCTCATCAATGCCTGAATCAGCGCCGATCTAACGGATTTCTTGCTTAATCGCCGGCCCGACCTGCGGCATAATCGAAGGTCAGGTGTGAGCGCCTGCGCAAGCGGACTGGATCGGGCAAAGGCGAATTCTACCGATCGAATTGGTGGGGCTGGGATAAGACGTGCCGGAAATTGATCCCGTCATACTCGAATGGGTGACGCAGGCAAAAGCGGGCGACTCGGATGCCTTCGCCGAATTGCTCTACCTTTTTCAAGATCTGGTTTACAATTTGTGTTATCGCATGTTGGGCGAAAGTGGCGAGGCGGAAGACGCGACTCAGGAAACATTCCTGCGCGTCTACAAAAATCTGAATCGCTACGACACGACCCGCCCCTTCAAGACCTGGATCCTGTCCATCGCCTCAAATCACTGCATTGACCGGCTGCGGAAGCGCCGGATGCAGCTCGTGTCGCTGGACGATGAGCCGACCGCGGCCGCGCTTGCGCTTCGCAGCAAAGATCCGACGCCGGAGCAGGCTACCGTTGCTGGCGAGCTTAGCTCTTTCATACAGGGGCTGCTGCTTCAGCTTGATGAGCATTACCGGCTCGCCGTTATCTATCGCTACTGGTTTCAGTATTCTTATGCCGAGATCGCCGAGCTCATGGATACGACCGAGAGCGCCATCAAGAGCCGGCTCCACCGCGCGCGCAAGAAGCTGGCTGAGTTGATGGAAACAGTAGAACCGATTCACCTTGAAGGCGACGACCGGCTGGCAGATCCGCTACCGAAAGGAAGATGATATGTCCCCAGAGCGAGACCCGCGGCAGCAGTTGATGCAAGACGCCATCGACGGACAGCTTTCAGAGGACATGGCACGCAAGCTGGTCGATATTTTGGGCAGCGACCGATCGGCGGCGCGGGAGTATGATCGCTTGCAGCGGGTGGACAGTTTGCTCAAGCGGGCGCCACAGCAGCGGGCGCCGGCGCGTCTGGCGGCGACAATCATGGCGCGCCTGGCGCAGCGCGTCCAAGCCGAGACGGCGCTCGCCGATTTGCCTGCCGAGACGCAGCAGGTGATGATGCTTTGTCTGTCCGCCTCGATGATGGCGATGATGCCCATGATGGAAGCGGCTTCCTGGCTCGTGCTGAACGCGCAGCGCGACCCCAAGCTCTTGAGCAAGGTCATGATCGAGACGATCGGCTGGATGACCCTCGTCACTGATGCCTTGATTCAACTCTTGGACGATGCCGAGAATCGGGCGCGCAGCGAGCCCGAGATTGCCACGGCGACGCTCGCGCTCACCCCGTATTTGCTGCGATCGGCGCTTGATTATCTCGATGAGCTGCCGCAGAAAGTATAGCGCTGTCCCTCAGCGGGCTCGATCCCGCTGGCAAGTTTGGAACCCGTGTGAAAACAATAAGGGATACTGTACGGCAGTATCCCTTTTCGATTTGGCGCGCTTGCCGTCAGTCGGCGCCGTCCGGGATCATTTCAATCTTGCGCACCCTATAGGTGACCAGCCCGTCGGGCACTTCCACCTTGACGCGGGCGCCCACCGTTTGGCCCAGGAGCGCCTTGCCCACCGGCGACTCCAGCGAAACGCCGCGCCGCCCATGGGTGATCTCTTCGTGATCCAGCAAATCCAGCGTGAATTCTTCCTTTTCGGCCGCGTCGTAGACGGTCACGCGATTGCCGGCCGTGACGGTGTTCGGGTCTTCGTCAGCATCGATGATCTCGGCGCGCGCGAGCACATTCTGCAAATGGGACACGCGCTCGTCCAATCGTTCTTTGGACACCATCGCGTCGAAGAAGACCGCCTCTTCGCCCTGATCGTCTTCGCGCGCTTCGGCGAGCATCTCGGCGACTTTCGAATTTTCTTCACTGGTCAAGATGTTGAGCTCGCGCTGCAGCTTCTGGTAGCCTTGCCGCGTCAATTGAATGCGTCGTTCAGCCATGTGATCATCCTTTCAAATTGCAGTCACCTGTCTATACGGCGACCCGTGCCTTAGGTCTTATGTAGCGTTAAATCGGGACAGGTTCGCTTATAGTAGATGAAACGCCCTGCCCACAGGACAGGACGCGCAGCGATTCATCTGCAACCTAACTTGCTCGTATTCTATAGGAAATCCGCAAAATGCACAAATTCGCTTATGTACAGCATGTATTCAAGTCGCGCTTTTTTCACTCTGCGCCGCGATGTTAGCCTCAATCCTTCATTATTTGCGACAGTCAATTCGCTTCATTCTTATACAGTAATTGGCGAATGTCAATCGCTAAGGGCTAGCCGCACTGACGGCGGAGTGAATTATGATGATGGCGCACGAGGAAATCGCAATAATGAAAGTCGCCGCAAGCCTTCATGAATCGTGTCAATGTCTGCGTGGTCATTTCAGGCTTGCATCAATCTATTGGCGGCCGTCTATCAGCTGTTGTCGTAGACTTCCGGGTTGACGCAGGTGGGGAGCCGCTCGCCGCGCAGACCGGCGATCACATTGTCCACCGCCATCTCCGCCATTTTTGTGCGCGTGGCCACGCTGGCGCTGGCGATATGAGGCACGATCAGGCAATTGTCCAGCGTCAGCAGCGGGTCGTCCAGCGGGATCGGTTCGGGATCGGTGACGTCAAGCCCGGCGGCGAGGATTTGACCATCTCGCAAGGCGGCGTAAAGCGCCTGGGGATCGACCACGCTGCCGCGCGCGGTATTGATCAAAATCGCCGTCGACTTCATCAGCGCCAACTCGCGCTCGCTGATCATGTGATGCGTCTCATCGGTGAGCGGCACGTGCATGCTGACGAAGTCGCTCTGCGCCAGCAAATCGTCCAGGCTGACTTTCTCCCCGCCGAGCTGGCGGATTTCTTCTTCCGTTTCCAGGCTGTTGACCAGGAGGCGCATGTTGAAGCCTTTGGCGCGGCAGGCGACGGCGGCGCCGATTCTTCCGCTGCCGATAATGCCCAAGGTGGCGCCAAACACGTCTTGCCCGGCCAACACCGTCGGATGCCAGGTCTGCCACTTGCCATCCTGGACGTATTGCCGCCCTTCCGGAATGCGCCGCGCGACCGCCATCAACAGGGCGAAGGCGAAATCGGCGGTGGTTTCGTTCAAGACGCCGGGTGTATTTCCCACCGGGATGCCGCGTTGGCTGGCGGCGGCGATATCGATATTGTCGAATCCCACCGCCATGTTGCTAATGACTTTGAGCTTCGGTCCGGCGTCTATGAGTTGTGGGTCAATGCGGTCGGTCAGCAGGCAAAGCAGACCGGCGAGCTCGGGCATCTTGCCGTAAATGATCTTATAGTCGGGCGGCAGGAAATCTACCCAAATCTCCAAATCGCAATGCTGCGCCAACCGTTCCAGAGTCGCCCCTGGCATTTGACGGGTGGCGAATACCTTGTCTCTGCTCATTGTTGCGCTCCTGGTGCTTTAGCCGCGCGCGATTATAGCGCAGATTCGCGTCAACGGAAAATCATTGCGGCGCGTTCAGCTTGCTTCGGCCGGCTTGGACCGACAAGGACAATTGCAAGCAGGGCTTGCTTGCGATCAGGGGACGGCTTCCAGCGATACTTTGACAAGGGCGCCGCGGTTTGGCGCGCTTCCAATGGCGATTTTGCCGCCGCTGCCTTCGATGTATGCTTTGGCCAGGTGCAAGCCCAGTCCCAGACCCGGGTTATCGGCCGAGGCTTGCCAGAAGGGGAGGAAGGCCGACGCCTTGTCAGCCAGCCGAAAGCCCCGGCCGCGATCGCGAATGGTAAAGTCAACGCGGTAACCGAAGTCTTGCGTTTGGATGCTGACCGTCTCGACGCCGCTGTGTCGCCGCACATTGCGCGCCAATTCGGCAAAGGCAAGCGTGATATAAGTTTCATCGCCGATGACGAGAAAGCGCGCCGGCGGCTCTTCCAACTGCATATTCTTGAGGACCGATTTCATTCGCTGAATCAGAACGGCGCCATCAAACTCATCGCTGGCAAATTCGAGCATGTCATGCTGCAGCAGCGAATAATGCCAGATATTGGACATCATCTGCTCAATGAACAGCGCGGTTTCATTCACGTGTTCAATGACTCGATGCTGTTCATCGCTAAGGTCTCCATCAAAGCCGGCGGCGAGGTTGCCCAGCGTCTGCTTGATCGGATCATTAAGCGCGTTGAAGCGCTCGAGGACGGCCGGGCGGGTGGCCGCGTGCTCAATGCCCAGCGAGGTGATGACATCCATGACCAGGGTATGCAAGCCCCAGCAATAGGCGTGAATTCTTTTGAAGCACTCGCGCTGGTCGCCGGTTGTCGCGCCGAATTCAGTACGCATCAACGATTCCATGAGCGAGATGATATCGCTGACCGGGTCAAGCAGTTTACTATAGGTAATGTTTGGCACGCTGGAACGCTCGGACTCTATACCTTATACAAGTATAGCAGATGAAAGCCAGCCGTCGCGCGATTGCGGGAAAAACGAGGGTGGTGACACTAGCGAAATGCTTGCAGCGCTGCGGCTCGTAAACGGGCCATCCAGCCCGGCCGTCAGACAAAACGAAGCAGCCGGCGTACATCCAGCTGCTTCGTTTGCATTGCTACAGATGCCCGCGCGAGCCGAAGTGTTGCGCGCGACATCAGATCAAATCTACTTGAGTTCGACGACGGCGCCGGCTTCTTCCAGCTTGGATTTACCGTCTTCAGCCAAGTCCTTGCTGACTTCCTCCAGCACGGTTGCCGGGGCCGATTCGACCAGTTCCTTTGCCTCTTTCAAGCCGAGCGGCGTGATGCCGCGGATCGCCTTGATGACGTTGATCTTCTTGGGTCCGATCTCCTTGAGCACCAAGTCGAATTCGGTCTTTTCTTCTTCTGGCTCGGCATCGGCGACAGCGCCGACCGCGCCGGGCGCCATCATCATCATGCCGCCGCCAGCCGCCGCTTCGACGCCCCAAGCGTCTTCCAGCTTCTTCTTCAGGTCAGCCGCTTCAAGGATGGTCAAAGCGCTGAGGTCCTCTACCAATTTGTCCAGGTCAGCCATTGTTTGTCCCTTTCTTGAGGTATTCATTTTGAGCGGGGCCTTCGTTTGGCAATTGCGCGCCGCTCGATTATGCGTTCATTAAGATTATGCGCTGGCGCCAGCGGCTTCTTCGTTTTTGTCCAAGTAGGCTTGCAGGACGTTGACGACGCCGCCAGTCGCCTGATGCAAGACGTTGACGACGCCTTGCGCTGGCGAAATCACCAAGCCCGCCAGCTGCGCGCGCAATTCATCCAGCGTCGGCAGCTTCGATATGGCGTCGACTTGTTGGGCATCCAGCAGATCGCCGGTCATGATGCCGCCCGTCACCTGCATCTTCTCGGCGAAATCTTGATCTTCAATGTGCTTCAGCAAGGCTTTGGAGACGCCGGGCATATTGTCGCGCCCGAAGATGATGGCGATCGGTCCGACCAGCAAGTCATCCGGCACGATCCAATCGGCAGTCTCCAGCGCTTTTCGCATCAGCGTGTTCTTGGCCACGATATATTGGCCGTTTTGCTCGCGAATGGTGTTCCGCAACCCTTGAATTTGCGATACGCTCAAGCCTTGCGTCTTCACGATGATGAAGCCGTCGCACTCCTTCAGCATATCGACATAGTCGCTGACGAGTTCCTGCTTGCGCTCTCTTGATATTGGCAAGTGACGCTCCTTTCCTGTTCGGCCACGGGTCGCGACTTCGCTGCGCCTAACACCTGCGGCTAAAACAAATAAGCGACCCGTTTATCGAGGTCGCCCGAGAGATCAGTCAAACGAGGATGTCTGAAGGTCTTGGCGCGTCCCTCGGCAGGGAATTAAGGGCCGATGCCCACCTGCTGTCTACGGTTTGCGTCGCTATGCGGTTGATAGCCGATGAAAGATTGTAGGGGATTCGCCGCTGCTGTCAAGGCTGAATCTATTGAGTTGACGGCGGCTGGCCGATAGGCTACAAATGAACGGACTGAACACTTGCCAGGGATGGACCGATTATGGAATTGGATCGCGATGCCTTGCAGAAAAAAGTGCAGGAGCTCTACGCCCGTGAACATGCCGAGCTGGGCGAGCGGGGCACGCTGGAACATTTGGAACGCGGGCGAGAATGGCAGCTGGCGAACACATTAACCGCGGGCGGAGTACTGGTCTTCCCGCATGCGAGCGTCCACGACTGCGGATATCAGATCGCAGCTTGCGTACAGGCGGCGCTCGACAGTGGCGCGGACAAAGTGGTCGTGCTTAGCGTGCTCCACGCCTTTACGGCAGCGATGGAGGCGGCGCGTGTGGCGGTCGCTGCGGGCGAAGACCCGGCCGCATTCGAATTCTGGGGCATTCAAGGTCCGGGCATCAATGGTCGGCAAGAATGGCGGGGCGACCATGCTCTGATTAGCTGGCGTCATTTTTGGCGCGCGGAGCTAAGGCGGCGCGGCATCGCCGAGGAGGAGGCGCCGCGGGTCTACGAGCGCTATCCTTATTTGGCGGGCGGGCGGCCACAGGTTCTGCCCGGCATCGACGAGTTGGCGCGACTGATGGAAGGCGCCGCCGTCGTTTCCACGGCGGATCCCTTCCATCACGGCATCGGCTATGGAGACGCGCCGGAAGCAAGCTACGATCACGATGAATTGGGCATGGCGCATGCGCGGTCGGTCATCGAGAGCGGCATCAGCCTGCTGGAGAATGGCGACTATTGGGCGTACAACCAGCACTGCGTCGAGGCGAAGAGCGATGCGCGCGACACTGGGCAGGTGTATCGTTATCTGCGCGGTCCCATGTCGGGTGCAGTTCTGGACATCAGCTACACCGACTCATCTGAACTATATGACCAGCCGAAGCCGACCTGGGTGGCCGGCGCCTTGATCGAGTGGACACTGAATATGTAGACAAGCGCGCGACACAGCCGCCGCCCACGCAGAATACCTTGCGTGTTGTTGTGCAAATGGAATACTGCGGGCGAGTCACCGCCGGCGGTCAGTGTCTACGCGACCTCGCCCCTACGGATCTTATTCAAAGCGCAAACGTGTAGGGGCGTTTGAACCGCAGTGTCGGCGGTCAGTGTCTACGCGACCTACGCGCGGCGCTGTAACGACCTCTTTCAACGTGCGGCGTAAACAGGAGAGACGCTTCTCAGCTCCCTTTTCGCTAGCGTTCGCTGGCGGCTTCTACCTGGCTTTCGAAGCGTTTGAGCGCGTCTTGCAGCTTTTGTTGGCGCAGGCTTTGGGTCAGATCGCCGCGGGTGCGCTCGAGTACGCTACGCACGACATCCGTCTGCCGGCGCAGGCCATGGGTCAGCGCGTCGGGGAAATCAAAGGTGACCAACTGGTCGTAGATGGCGTCCATCACCATGAGCAGGCGCTCGGCCTCGGCGCTGTGGTCTTCGTCTGTCCGCATGATGTCGAGGATGAATCGACGCTGCTCAGTGGCGGCCTCGCCCAAGCCTTTGAGGTAGGTCGAGCTCGGGATATCGAGGTCTGCGGCTGATGGGAGCGCTTGACCGGCGATGATCGCGCGGGTGATGAAAGCTTCGGCGACTTCTTTCAGCGCGTCTTGCGTGTAGCCGGTGTGATAGAGATCGGGGTAGTCGCTGACGACAGATTTCAGCGCGGCGGCGCCGGCGGAGACTTCTTCCAGCTTGGCGTCGGCGCCGTCCCAGTCTCGCCGGTGGATCGCGCGGATGCTCTCGGAACAATGGCGGATGAGTTGGCGAGAGAGCACAATCGCCTGGTCGCGCGCGGCATTGCGGCGCTCAAGGTCTTCGCGCAAGGCGCTGCAGATTTCGCTTAGTCCGTTCGCGTCTTCATCTTCGTTGGAACGTTTTTCTGTCATTTTGGCCTCGTCGCCCAGCGATTATCGCGCCATTATAACCGATGTGCGGGGACGACTATAGGCGATGCTCGCCCCCGACGACCGCTGGATTTCGACTGCCCGTAGGCTGGCCATTAGAGTATGCTATTTGGCGAGAATTCAACGTAAGCGACGAGGAAGCGCGCGATGCCGACTTACATTTATCGAATTCAGCCGGTGCGGCCGGAGATGCTATCCGAGGGAGCGACAGCCGAAGAAGAGCGAATCGCCGGCGAGCACTTCGAATATCTCAAGCGTCTAATGTCTGAAGGGGTCTTGATACTGGCCGGGCGCACCCTGAACAGCGATTATTCCGCCTTTGGCATCGCGATCTTTGAGGCGCGCGATGACGCCCACATGCGCGAGATCACAGCGTGCGATCCTGGTGTGGCGCAGAAGCTGTTTCGCGCTGAGTGGTTCCCTTATCGCATCGCGCTGCATGCGCCGGAAAACAGCGCGAAAGAATAGCTGATGTCGGATTTGCATCCACGGCATATTGTTGCCGCCAGCGCGCTGATACGAAACGACAAGGGCGAGATCGCGCTGGTAAAAGCCGAGCGCCGCGGCTGGGAACTGCCCGGCGGGCAGATCGAAGTGGGCGAAACGCTGCCGGCTGGTCTTCAGCGGGAAATCTTCGAAGAATGTGGCATCGAAGTCGAGTTGGGTCGGCTTTTGCATGTTCGCAGCAATTTGAGCGCTTCGATCGTGGTCTTCTTGTTTCAGGCAACTTATGTCAGCGGTGAGTTACGGCCCAGCGACGAGACGCCGCAGGTCCGCTGGGCTGATTCCGAAACCGCGCTCCGATTGATTAAGCATCCTGCTTTGCAACTGAACTTGCGCGCGCTGCTGCAGGAAGACGCGCAAGTTCGCTACGACGCTTACCAAACCGATCCCTTTGTCCTGGTAGAGACGCGCGCGATTTAGAGAAGGGGCTGGCGAGAAGGCGTGCCGGCTTTACGCGGGTATCGCTTTGGCGTCGCCTTTATCTTGTCGATGACGATGAGGTAGCGCGGATGATCCAGCGTGGGCAGCCTGACTTCTTCAATGGCGAATAGCTCGCCACCAAGCGCGTCAATCGCCTTGGCGGCGGCATTCGATTCATCAAAGGCGGCGGCGCCCTTCATGGCGATCACTTGTCCGCCCAACTTGCAGAGGGGCAAGCTATATTCCAACAAGACGGGAAGGCGAGCGACGGCGCGGGCGACAACGATGTCGTAGGCTTGGCGGTGGAAACGCTCTCGGCCCGCATCTTCGGCGCGCGCGTGTAAGGTGCGGACATTGTCCAAGCCAAGCGACTCGGCGGCGTGATCAATGAAGTGAAGTTTCTTCGCGGTCGAATCCATCAGCGTGGCCCGCATTTGCGGGAAAGCGATCGCCATAGGCAAGCCAGGAAAGCCGGCGCCGGCACCGACGTCGATCAGGTGCAGGCCGTCGACTTGTGGCAGGACTCGCTTGAGGGTCAGCGCGTCCAGATAATGCTTGATCGCAATCTCCCCTGGATCGGTGATGGCGGTCAGATTCATCCGCTCATTCCAGGTCAGCAGGAGTTGTGTCAAGCGTTCGAACTGAAGAAGCTGCTCGTCAGACAGTTCGATATCGAGCAGCGCCGCGGCGTATGTGGCGAAGGGCGACCAGTCAATCAAGGCGGACGATGTCTAGGGATGACTACGAAGCCGTAGGCAGTGGCTCACTCTTCGGCGCCGTTGAACGGTAAAGTATCCAACGGGTATTTTGGTCGTTCCGGCATGATCTCAAGCCCGTAGGGATTCTTCTGAATGGCGAAGCGGCAGCCGCTCTCCAGCCGTTCGTTTGCCGTGCCGGGCCCGAAATCTTCATAGCCGTCGCTGATCGGATTCGACCAGGTGACGACAAAGCTGATGACGTAACCGCCGGGCCGCCAGTGATCGCCCAGGCTGACGGTGTAGAAGACCCACCAGTCGTTGCTGCCCGGCACTTGCTTGATCTCACTCGTCTCGAAGTTGGGTATGGGCTGCGTGTCCACGTTCACGAAGTATTGCGCGTTGTTCACGTGATCCTGAACTTGCTCGGGCGTTTGGGCGTACCAGGACCAAAAGACCTTTAGCTCATCGGTGTCGTAAAGGATGCCGGGGTCGGCGCCAGTGACATCGAGGCATTCGGCAAAGATCAAACCGGGGTTGGCGGTTCGCCCCACCGGGCTCTCTACGCTCGGTCTCGCGCCAATATGCACCAAGCCCTCGGGCGCTCGCTGGTATACCGGATTCAACATCGTTCCATACGGAGTGTAGACGCCCGAGCTCACGACCATTTCGGGATCGGCGGCAATCTCGATGCCTTCCACCAGGGTCGCGCCGGGTTCTTCGCATTCGCCGAGGACATCATCGGATGGCTGCTGAAAGAGCGTGCTGTCGGGGTTGTTTTCTCTCGCGATGCGGATGACTACGCTGATCGGTGTACCCAGCGCGCGCGTTTGGCCATTGAGCCAAAGGATCACCTGGCTGACCGCGTAATCGCCATTCACGCTGACGCGCCGCAAAGCCGTAATGGCATTGCCCTCGCCGCCAAGTTGATCAAATGCTTGAAAGTAAAGGTCGTAACCAAGCTGCATCCGGCCCCGCAGGTCAATCACCATGCGGTCTTCGCAAGCGCTGTAAAACCAATTGACCGTCGACGTATAG
>WTGC01000085.1 GCA_011523705.1 Chloroflexota bacterium
ACTGCGCCACGCGCAAACGCCGCCCAAAGCGCCATCGGAAGCCAAAGCAGATAGGCGGCTGGGCGGGTCAATGCCGATACTACAATAAAGCTACCCGACATAAAGCCCCAAGACAGCGTCGCGAGCCGCGTGTCCGCCCTTCTAAGTTTTAGCATGTTTAGAAAGGATAAAGCGAGCGAGAGATTCGCCAGCGGTTCCGCCAGCAAGACGCCGGAATATTTCACGCTGGTGGGATCGAGCGCCACGATCAGCGCTGACAGCAGCGCCAGCTTTTCTGACAGATCCAGCTGCTTCGCGAGTAGGTATGTGACTGGGATAATGCAGGTGGCCAGCAGGATATTGACCGTGATGATCAACAATGGCTGCAGACCTAAGGCCGCTGCCATTAGCGGGAAGAGCGGCGGGCGCAGAAGATACCCGCTATTGCGGAAGGTGAGATCCCCGCGCAGTATCTCTTCCGCCAGTATTCGGTAGAGGTCATAATCGCCACGGTGAAAGGAGAGTAGTGTCGGCTCGTAAATCGCAAGCGCATACGCGACACGGAAAAGCAATCCGATAGAGACCAAGGCCAGCAGGCCGCGACTAACCACGCGAGCACCTTCCACTAATATGGTGGCACGCGCGTACTTTAATTCATATTACGGTAGCTGTATATATCTAAATGTTGCGAGTCTCGAGCCTCTTCAGCTATCAGCCGGGGGTGAAAGGGACGCCGACCGCGCTCTTCGCCGGTTGAGAAGACTCATGACGCCGTAAGCCGCCATCACCGCCAGCAGGGGCGTGATCATCACGCGGGCGCGGGTGTCCATGCAAGTGGTGCAGACGAGCAGGGTACCGGCCAAGAAATAGGCGCAGGGCAGCAAAAGGAAAAGCGCGTCGGCCCAGCGCCGGCGATGCACAAGCGCCCAAAGCCCGATGGCGGACGCCATCAGCAGCGCGACGTTCCAGAGCGCGCCCACCAGCGACAGCGCGCCCCAAACGTCGATCAGCGACTGGTACGCCCCCGCCAGCGCCGCAATCACAAATTCCGCCGGGTGCTTGAGGATCACATCCAGTGCGATTTCACGCATCGCCGCGTCTATGCGCGATGTGTTGAAGCGATGTTTCTGCCGCCACTCCTCCGCGCTCGACTCGCCCGCATTGCCAAGCCGCTCTTCCACTCGGCGCGCCAGGCTCAGCTTCACCGCCTCTATGTCCTGCCTTCCTTGCGCCAAATGCAGGGTGGCGGAGGCGCGATAATAAAGCAGGTTGAAAGTGCCGACGCTGGTGAAGCTGCCGTTGTCGAATGCCCAGACGTTATGCTGCTGCCACAAACCGATACCAAGCAAGGCGGGCAATGCAACCGCCAACGCCGCTAATCCGCGCAGACCAGCCCGCCAGCGCGCCCCCGCGGCCCAGGCGCCCATCGGAATCCAGAGCAGGTAAGCCGCCGGCCGCGTCAATGCCGAGAGCGCTATCAGTCCGCCGGCAGTCAAGCCCCAGAAAACTGTCGCCGACCGGGTTTCCGCCTGTTTCAGCGCCAGCAGCGACACGAAGGCCGCCGCCAATAGCAGATTCGCCAGCGGTTCCGCCAGCAAAATGCCCGAGTATTTGATGCTGGTGGGATCGAGCGCGACGAATAGCGCCGCCAGCAGCGCGAGCCTGACTGGCACGCCGATCTGCCGCGCCATTCTATAGGTCAGGGGAATGATCATGACAGCCAGCAGCTGGTTCAGCATGATCAGCAACGGCCGGTTCACGTCCAAGGCGGCAACGATCAAGGGATAAAGCGGCGGGCGCACCAGAAATACGCGATGGGTGAAGCCGATATCGCCCGCCAAAATCTGTTTGGCCGCGATGTGATAATCCCAATAGTCGCCCGGGTAATCCAAATTGAGGAATGGACCGTAGACGGAAACTGTATAGACGATGCGCAGCGCCAAGCCCAGCAGAATGATCGCCGGAACTACATGTCGCGCCACGTTTCCCCCTTCTGCCCGCTGATTTCGAATTTCAGCATTTTAGCACGGATGCCCGGCGGAAGTTGTCAATTGTCTTGTGGCCAAAATCATCAACAGCGGCGCGGTCGTGCCGCCGACAGCGGCATCATGCGCCAATGCGTGCGCGGTGCCACAGCTGAAAGCCAAAAGCAACAAGCCGGCGCCAGTTCGAAGTCGTGCGCCAGCTTGTTGACGGAGGTCTATTTCACTTTTGAGCTGCGAGATTCAGACCGGGACTACCCCTTGCGAATCGCCGGCGACTCACAATGCTCGAAGGGTATTACTAACTCTTGCCCCACCGACAATTGGTCGTCGCGCAGAAGATTATTGAAGCTGGATATCTCGCGCACTGTCATATTGTAGAGAATGGCGATGCGGAACAGATTTTCGCCTTCGCTGACGATATGGATGCAATCGGGCGGCTCGGTCGGCGTTGGCGGCACGGGAGACGCCGTCGGCGTAGCAGCAGGCGGTGGCGGCTCAGGTGTGTCGTCCGGCGGATCGGGCGGATCTGGTGGATCCGGCGGGTCCGGCGGGTCCGGCGGATCGGGCGACTCTGGAGCCGGTGGCGGCTTCGGATATTCATACGCGCCGACATCACAGTTGCCGTATTGCGGGCGGTCTGTGAAGGGTTGATCGTCAAGCAAACAATACATCGGATTCGCGGCGTCAATCGCCGGGCTTCCTCTCTGCAACGGGTGATGCGGCGGGTTGCCGGTCAATCCGCCAATCTTGTTTGGGTTATCGCCGTTTGTAGTCAATTGCGCCTCGGCGACTATGACCTGCTCATCCTCGGCGACTGCCTGCGCCTGGAATTCAAGGCCATCGGCCAAGGCAGCCTGGCTCTCGGCGGTTTGAGGCGTGCAAGAACCGTCTTCGATGATGTTGCCGGTGAACTCGATAATGATATCGGGATTGGGACCGCTATGGCAATCGCCGCCACTTGTGCTGTCGGTGATCAAGGTATTGCGTATCTTGAAGTTGCCCGTCCAGCCGATAATGGCAATGCCGCCGCCTTGTTCCTCCGCGGAATTGTACGCCCAAGTCGTGTGCGTGAGGGTCACAAAAGAGCTGAACGAACTTAAGCCGCCGCCTTCTCTGGCGCTGTTTTTGCTGAAGGTACTGTTCGTGATGTCGAGCGTGGTTTCGCTGCTTTCGATGGCGCCGCCTTCGTCGGCACTGTTTTCGACAAAGGTGCTCTTGTTGATAGTCGCGATGCCGCCCGCCGTTTTCATAGCGCCGCCGTCTTCAGTAGCCATGTTTTTCTTGAAGGTGGCGCCAACGATATCCAGCGTGTTCAAGCCGGTGGAACTGATGAAGTAGACACCGCCACCGTGGCTCTTTACCGTCATGTTTCCGCTGAATTCGCTGTCGGCAATGTCAACATCACTGTCGATGGAGTAGATGGCGCCGCCGATATCGTTGGCTTTGCTATCCTTAATCGTGCTGTCCTTGACGCTCAATGAGCCGCTGTTGATATAGATGCCGCCGCCCACTGTTGAAGCCAAGCCTTTGGATATGGTCAAGTCATTCACGCTTAGCTGACCGCCAACCACCATTAGCACGCGATGTTTGGCATCGCCGGAGATCGTGTGGCCATTGCCTTCGAGCTGAATGTGGCTCGTCATGGACGGCAAGGGCGCCGTCAGCGTGACATTCTTCTTCAGCAGTATAATGTCGTCTCCCGTATCGGGCGGATTAGCGGTATCATCCGGGGCGCCCCCAGCCTCACAATCGTCGTTGCCATCGCTGTCGCCGCTCTCCTCAACTTGCGCACTGCCATTGGCGGAGCGGATCGCGTTTGCCAGGCTGCAATTGTCGTCCACTCTGATGACACAGTGGAGCGGGACGGTGGTGCTAACCGTCGGCAAAATCGTCGAGCCAGACATCGGATCCACATCCACTGTTGTGGTTTGGCCGCAATAATCCTCGTCCTCGATGACCCAGGTCTTTTCCGCCAAGTCCTCGCCCTCTTTTACTTCCTGGTAGGCCGCCTCAAAATAGGGGAGCCAGTGAGCCGACGTAATGGTTTGATCGCCGCCGCTCAGCGCACAGCTCAGGATGTGCTCGTCGTTTACAACCAGGTTTTCACAGCTAACCGTTAATTCGTCAGTTGGT
Organism: Chloroflexota bacterium; assembly: GCA_011523705.1. Lineage (GTDB taxonomy): Bacteria > Chloroflexota > Anaerolineae > Aggregatilineales > Phototrophicaceae > UBA6055. Next base: position 4,098 of record WTGC01000085.1, read on the forward strand.
TCCGGCGAGCACTCAAGCGTGATCGAGGTTTCGACCGTCGGAAAGACGGATTCGCCGGAATGCGCTACCAACGAGACTGTGGTGCCCTGGCCGCAGTATTCATCGGCGATAACCCATGTCGCTGACGGTCTGGATGTCGTCTGCGCGTACTGCGCCTCAAAACTGGGGGTCCATAACGCGGACGTGATCGCGATTTCGCCGGCGTCCCCCGTGCATTGCAGAATGTCGTGATTGTCGCCAGTCACAATCTCACAGCTGATCGTTATGAAGTCGACCGTGACAGAGTCCGACACTGCGCTCCGATCCGCGCCGCGAATGGTCTTGATGGCATAGACATACTGTTCACCTGGCGTGGTGGCGCTGGTATCGCTGTAGCTGGTTTCGCTGTCGCCGCTGTCATCGACCAGCGTGGTTAGATCGGTTTCGTCTTGCAAGGGACGCCGGCGCAAGATTTCATATCCGTCGACCTGCCCATCGGGCGCCGTCCATGTGATAGTGATGCCCGCGGCGCTGACGCTCGCCGACAAGTCGGTCGGGGCTGAGAGTGGTGGCGGATCCTGCGCCACGACAGGGCTCAGCGCCAAAACGATGAAACAGACGATTAGACAAAGAGTGCGTAACATCAGGAAAGCTCCTACTGTTAACAAGTATCAGCACAGGCCTCCGCCTATCAGGAGGACGTTGCGAAGTCATATTAGCATGGTTGCAAAAGCGCCGCTTGAATATTGCTAGGCAATGTAATAAATGTGATACGCAAGCCGTCAACGCAATTTCCAAAGCCCGGAATCACCGGCGCGCAGAACAGTCTTCTGGACGCGGGATGTCGAAGCAGGCGCGGACCTGTCGAATGGGCAAGAATGGATGTGCGGTCAAGCGAAGTTCACTGATGAAGCCTATGGCGGCGCCTCGTTCCATCCGCCACTCCTGCCGCTGACAGTCGAGCCTTACCTGCATCCCCGGCAGCGGCCCCGGCGAGAGCGCCAGCACGGTCAGCGTCGTGTTTCGCAGACTTGCGCCGAGCCGAGCGAGCGACATGGGGGCGGGATGATCAATAGCCACCAGGCCAGGCTGCCCCCACCTCGCCAGTCTGTCGATCATTAGCCGCATCTGCTCTAGCGAAGTTCCAATCGGCAGCAGCAAGCGATCGAGATCAACCCCGGCCGCGGCCGCTTTGCGTCGATCAAGCGACTGCGCCATATCCAGATAGAGAACCGGCATGCCTTGCGCCTGCGCGCCCGCAACCGCGCGATACAGCAGACTGCTGGCGCCCGATGTCGGCCCGCCATTGATACAGTGGGTTGCGCAAACCAGCAAGCCGCCATCCAGCAATTCATCAACCGATCTCAAGCCGGTCGGCAGGAATTCACGGACCGGCGCCAACTCAGGCGCACAGGAAAAAGTCTGATAACCAAAGCGCTGGCTCATCTCGGCAGCGTCCGTATCAAGCGACATTTCATTTGATTTGACCTTTCACCGTGTAGATACGAAATATTAAAAGCTTAGCACATTTGTGCTATGCCGTCAAGCAGTGACAAACACCCGCCTGCCCTTCCGCCTTATCAAAGGCAGGCTTATCATGAAGGCCAAAAGCGGCCGCAGCCGAAGAGACAGCCTTATGCTCGCCATGGAAGCAAATGTCCGCCCGCCCTTCTCGCGAGAAGAAGCGAGCGCCATCGCAAACGCACATTACGGCATCCAGCCCGCAGATGTTCGGGCGCTGCCCTCCGAGCTCGACCGTAACTTTCACCTGCGCGCGCCCAAAGGCGAGCGTTTCGTGCTCAAGATCGCCCACATCAGCGTCTCCGACGGCGTGCTTGACCTGCAAAACAAGACGCTGCAGCATCTGCAATCGACTTCGGATATCTTCCCGAAACTCGTATCGACGACGGAAGGCGAAGATTCGATTTGCGTCAGCGCCGGCGATGGCGAGATCTACCGCGCCCGCCTGCTGCGCTATATCGAGGGCGTCCCGCTCAGCGAGTTCCGTCCGCATTCGGAGCCGCTGCTGGAAGACATCGGCAGGCAACTGGGTTTGCTCAGCGCCGCCATGGCGAGCTTCCGCCACGGGGAAAAGCGGCTTCATTATCGCTGGCACATCCGCAATCTTGGCGAAGTCGCCCGCTACGGAGAGGATCTGGCACCGGCGCAGAAATCGCTACTCGATCACTTCTTGCGTTTGTACGAGGACGAAGTCCGGCCCGCCCTGCCCCGCCTCCGGCACAGCTTCACCTACAACGATCCCAACGACAGCAACATCCTCATCCGCGCGCGCGATCCCGAACCCCCACGAGTCGCCGGCATGATCGACTTTGGTGATATGGTCTACGGTCCGACCGTGACCGACCTGGCGGTCGCCCTCGCTTACATCATGATGGATAGCAAAGATCCGTTGCAAAAGGCGGCGCCCGTCATCCGCGCTTATCATCAGGCATTCCCGCTGCGCGAAGAGGAAATCCGCTTGCTCTTCCCCCTGATCGGCGCGCGCCTTTGCCTGAGCGTCTACATTTCTTGGCATCAGCAGAATCAGGAAAGGGACAATCGACATTTGAGCGTTAGCGAAGCCGGCGCCAGGGCGCTGCTGGCGAATCTGCGCGAGATCCACCCGCGCTTCGCCCACTACCATTTTCGCGCCACTTGCGGCTTGCCCGCTTGCCCACAATCCGCCGCCGTGACCGATTGGCTGGATGCGCAATCAATCGCGCCCATCCTTGGCGAGCCTCTAACCGAAGAAAACAGCAAGACCGTCGATTTCGGCCTGACCAGCCGCGTGCTGGCGCGGGTGACAGACCTGGCCGATCCCGCCGCATACGCCGAGCCGCTGCGCCGTCATCTAGGCGGAGACAAGATAGGCATCGGCTTCTACAACGAAGTTCGCCCCACTTACTTGGCGGATATGTTCGCCATCGACCATCATCAGCGGCGGACGGTGCATCTCGGGGTCGATATCTTCGCGCCCCCGGAAACACCGATTTACGCGCCAATTGCAGGCAAGATTCACAGCTTGGCTGACTACAACGAAGCGCAAGACTATGGTCCGGTACTCATCCTCAAGCACGAGCCCAGCGACGATCTATGCTTCTACACGCTCTATGGTCATCTCTCACCCAAATCGCTGGAGCGCTGGGCGATCGGTGAAAGCGTCGAAGCCGGCGCGCTGCTCGCGAGCATCGGCGACTACCCGCGCAATGGCAATTGGACGCCGCACCTGCATTTTCAAATCGTCGTTGATCTCCTAGATTTCGGTGACAACTGCCCCGGCGTTTGCGCGCCAAGTCTTCGCGATCTCTGGAATTCGCTCTCGCCCGACCCCAACCACATCTTGCGCCTGCCCTATTCTACCCAGCCCGCAAAGAAACCCAGCGGCGAGGAGTTGCTGCGACGGCGCCAGTCCGCCTTGAATCCGGCGCTTAGCCTTTCCTTTCTGAGGCCGCTGAAGATCGAGCGCGGTTTCATGGGCCATCTGTACGATGATGCGGGGCAACCCTATCTCGATTGCGTCAACAACGTATCCCATGTGGGCCACAGCCATCCGCGCGTCGTTCAAGTCGCGCAAGATCAGATTGCTCTCCTCAATACAAATACGCGCTACCTGCATGATGCAATCCTGGAATACGCCGAGGCGCTGAGGGCGACGCTGCCCGAGCCGCTGTCCGTCTGTTTCTTCGTCAATAGCGGCAGCGAAGCCAATGAACTGGCGCTGCGGCTGGCGACAGCGTACACCGGCGGCGCCAATTTCGTCGTCATCGACCATGCCTATCACGGGCACACGTCGGCGCTGATCGACATCAGTCCCTATAAATTCAATGGACCGGGCGGCAGTGGCAAGCCAAGCCATGTCAAGGTCGCCCAAATGCCCGATGGCTTTCGTGGTCCTTGCCGCGGATTTGGTCCTCGCGCCGGCGAATTCTATGCGCGCTCGGTAAAAGAGCAGATTGAAGCGATTCAGGCGAGAGAGGGGCAAATTGCCGCTTTCTTCGCCGAGGGGATTCTCAGCTGCGGCGGTCAAATGCCGCTGCCCGCTGACTATCTCAAACGCGCCTACAGGTTGGTGCGGGAAGCCGACGGCCTCTGCGTCGCCGATGAAGTCCAAACCGGCTTCGGACGCGTCGGCAGCCACTTCTGGTCCTTCGAGCTCAGCGGCGTCACGCCGGATATTGTCACGATGGGCAAGCCGATCGCCAACGGTCATCCGCTCGGCGCCGTCGTCACCAGCCCTGAAATCGCCGCCGCTTTCGACAATGGCATGGAATACTTCAACACCTTTGGCGGCAACCCGGTCGCCTGCGCCATCGGCCTCGAAGTGCTGTCGATCATCCAAGACGAAGACTTGCAGCGGAACGCTTTGAATACCGGCCGTGACTGGATGGAGCGCCTTCGCGAACTGAGCGCGCGCTTCCCCATCATTGGGCAGGTCCGTGGCGCCGGACTGTTTCTGGGCATTGAGCTGGTCCGCAACAAAGATACGCTCGAACCAGCTGACTGGGAAGCGAGCTACATCACCGAGCGCATGAAAGAACGTGGCATCCTCGTCAGCACCGAAGGACCGCTTCACAATGTGCTCAAGCTCAAGCCGCCGATTATCTTCCGGCGCGAGGATGTGGACCTGTTTGTCGAGGTGCTGGCGGAGGTGCTGGGGGATACGGTCCTGCGCGTCGACTGAGTGGCAGTCGTTGCATATATTTCACTTATTGCGTTTGTTGCGTTTGTGTGTTAGGTTGACAACGCCTAGAATTGGAGAGACAGAAATGGTAAACAACTATATTCCGCTGAATGCTCAGGAACTTGTAGCGGCGCAAGCGGTAGCAGACAGATTGGCGCACGCAACGAATGGCGACGGCGTGCGAAAGTTCTTCGTTTACGATACACAGAATGAAGAGCCGATCGAGTTGCCGGCGGGCGCGGTAGCCGTACTTCGAGATTTACTCCTCTTTATGGCGCGCGGCCATGGCATAACCATGTTTCCCCGCCTTGCGGAGGTGACGACTGCAGAAGCGGCCGACATATTGAACGTCTCTCGTCCATACATTATCAAGCTTTTGGAAGCGGGTGAAATCGCCTATCGCATGGTTGGTAGCCATCGGCGAATTCCATTAAGAGATGTATTCAGCTACAAGAATAGGATTGATCAGGAACGCGAAGCCATTCTTGACCAAATGGTAGCTGAAGCAGAAGATCTCGGCCTTTATGATTGACCACCATCGCCGCACCGCGTTGCTTGACTCCAATATTCTTGCTTCAATCACATTAACAGACATATTTGTTCAATTGGCTGTAGACGACGTCTTCATTGCCAAATGGACTATGCATATTCATCGCGAGTGAATCTCTGCCGTGCGCAAGTTTCGACCTGGCCTCGATCCTACAAGATTAGAACACAGACGTCGCCAGATGGATGCCAAAACACGTGAAGCACTGATTACGGGATATGAAAATCGAATAGACGATCTGACTCTTCCCGATATGAACGATCGCCAAGTCTTGGCGGCGGCCATTCACGGTCGTTGTGAATTCATTGTCACACGGAATCTCAAACATTTTCCAGCAATGGCATTGAGCACTCACGGCATTAAGGCACAACATCCTGACACCTTTCTTACCAACCTATTGAGGCAAAACACGCTGATGTTCTGTGAGGCGTTGCGCAAAGTTAGAATTAGAGCAAAGAATCCCCCGATTGAGGTTGAAGGCTTCCTGACACGACTGTTAGACGAAGGACTCATCCAGACAGCACGGGAACTGAGGTATGAGTCTCGTCTTCTGCTTTGAATCAGCGTTATACTTCGGCTATTTGGTTAGATCCGGGCTACACCTGTGAGTTTCGAGACTTGTGACCTTCAGTCGACACGCATCAGTCTCTGCAATAGCGCCCCTATCACCAGCTCAACTCCACCGACTCGCCAGTCGCCACTGACTCGTTCACCGCCAGCGCCAACGCCAGCGCTTTCAGACCGGCCTCGGCATCACTTTCCGGCTGCTGGCCACTCCGTACGCCGTTGACAAATTCTTCAATCGCGTAGCGCACGATTAACGTCCGCAGCGGCGGATTGGGCCAATGTTCGCGCGTCGGCTCGCTGGCATCGGCCCTTCCCCATGTCAGCGTATCAAACATGTGGTCGATCCCCGTCACCAGCGCTTGACCATGTTCGGCATAAACATCTAGCCATGTCGGCGTGCGCAGCGCATTCGCCCCGAGCGAACCACCGGTGACGGACGCGACAGCGCCGCTATCAAAGCGGATATTGGCGACGGCGCCATCGGGCAGCGTGGGCTCCGCGCCGTGATAGCTGGCGCCAAAGGCGTGGGCTGAGACCGGGTCTCCCAGCAGATAGCAAATCGTATCGAAGACATGGCAGGTGTTCTCGTTGATAGCGCCGTTGCCGTTCTCGGGATCCCACATCCAATGCTCGGGCATTTTCGCCGGCCCCTCGCCCATGACGATCTCCGCGTTGACAACGAAGGGCCGGCCCAGCGGTCCCTTATCCAGCAATTTCTTCAACTCAATAATGGGCGGGAAGTATCGAAGCGGGAATTCGACCATGTGCAAGAGGTTCGACCGCCTGATGATATCGGCGATGGCTTGACCATGCGCCATATCAGTGCCCCAGGGCTTTTCCAGCAGAACTGGCAGCCCGCGCGCGGCCGCCGCCTCCACCAAGGGGACGCGCCATTTCGGCGACACGCAAAGATCAACCGCGTCGATGTCGGCATTCTCGATCATGTCGACGCCGTCGGTATAGGCGGCGGCGCCCAGGTTGTCAGCCCATTCCTGCAAACTGACATTGGGACCGGGCAATTTACCTTGCACATTATCGGCAACGGCGACGATGGAGACGCCGTCCATCTCAGCGATGGCGCCTGCATGCCACAAGCCGAGCCGCATTCCCACGATTCCCAACCGAATATCAGAGTCGCTAGCCATTTACGAATTCCTTTTTCGCATCGGTAAATTGAATTGCTTTCGCTTGCGAGAGCTTTTCTACCCCTCACCCCCCAGCCCCCTCTCCCACAAGGGGCGAGGGGGAGCGTCGCCACCGGCAAATGCACGACTGTACTGCGATTGTCGCCAGAGTGGCGCGGCTTATTCGAGGCTATAGTGCATAGACCCGCTCACAACAGACTGACAAGGACAAGCCTCAGATGATCGCCACGCCGGCTTGAGCCGCGCAGTCTCTGATATAAGCCATGGCCGCCGGCAGCTTGGCTAGCGGCGTGTGTTCAACCACCATGTAAGTATCGGCCGGCAAATGCGCATCAACCATAGCGATGATATCGGCGTAATTCAGGCAGCCTTCCCCGGCCGGGCACTCGTCCATATGCAGATGCAAGGCGTCATGCATCACCACATCTTTGGCGTGGCAGGTCTGAATCATCGCACCCAAGCTCTCGATGCCTGCGCGAATGTAATCAGAACTGCTCCAGTAATCCGAATAGCGGATCATGTTGGCCGCGTCCAGGTTGATCTTGACCGCCGGCGACGCAATCTCCTCGATCAGTTTCCGGCAGGCATTCCAATCGCAGAGCACAGTCGCGAAGTGGATCTCCAACGTCACCAGAACGCCGGCCGCTTCCGCTTCCCGCGCCAATGGTTTCAGCGATGCCGCCGCTTCGCTGATGGCTTCGTCGGTAAAGTTGTCGGGATGGCCACAGAAGCTGTGCTTGGGATTCTTGGTGCCGCCGCCCATGATGATGCAGGGCGCGCCCAAATCAGCGGCGGCCGCCAGCGCGTCGCGCGCGATCGATTCAGTCTCCGGCGTCGGTCGCAGCGGATTATAAGCCCAACCTCCAACTTGTACGACCTCCAGACCACTTTCAGCCAGCAGTCGATGCCAGTCAGCAATGGTCTGCTTGCGCACCTCGCTGACGTCCAGCAAAAGCCCGGAGACGCCATAGGCCGTCGCCTGTTCAATCAGCCCGCGCGCATCGAGTCCAAGCCCGCCAAGTCCGAGTCCCAATCGCATAAGGTCAGCCTTTCAACGCGCCGCCCGTCAAGCCGGTCGCGATATATTTCTGTACGAAGAAGGTGAAGATGATGATCGGCAGCAGAATCAAGCCGGCGGCCGCAAACAGCCGGCCAAAGAGAATGGCGTAGTCGGTAACGTAGGTCAAGATCTCCACCGTTACGGTCTTAATCTGATTGTTGCCCAATATGATAGCAAAAAAGAATTCGTTCCAGGCGCCGATGAAGTTGAAGACGGCGGTCGCGGCCAAGCCCGGCGCGGCCAAGGGCAGGGTGACGCGCAAGAAGGCGCCCAAGCGCGAACTGCCATCCACCATCGCCGCTTCTTCCAAATCGGCCGGGATATCCAGCAGGTAGCCGCGCATCATCCAGATGGAGAACGGCAGACCAAAAGACAGGTAAGCGAGGGCGAGCCCATGGTAGGTGCCGAGCAAGCCAAGCTGCCGCCAAATGAGGAAGATCGGCAGAATGAGCATGATGGGCGGCACCATGCGCGTGAAGAGCATGCCGACAAGAATAAACTCTTTTCCGCGAAATCGTAAACGAACCAGGGCATAAGCGGCCAACATGCCCGTGGTGATATTGATGAGCGTCGTGCTGCCGCTGATGAACACGCTGTTCAAGATATATTCGCGGAAGCGGCTCAGGGGTGGCTTGACGCCTTCCATTGATAGCTCCGCTTCCGTGCCGTATTTCATGCCCAGGACGACTTCATAATTGTGCAGCGTCGGCGTGAAGATCCACTTCGGGGGGATCTTAAAGACATCCGGCGGTTCTTTGACCGAGCTAACGTAGATCCAGACCACCGGCAAGAGCGCGAACACAATCCAGCCACCGACGATGATCGACGCAACGACGACGCCCAGCCGGCGGCGTTCTCGGCGGCCGACCCTGGAAGCAGTTTTCCCACGCCTCAAGTTCCCCGTTGCCCAGGTCATCACCGTACCCAATTGCTCAGCCAGCAGGTCGATAAAACCAACGGCGATACGCAGCGGAAGGTTGATGGCAAAGGCGATGCTCTTTCTTAGCAGCCGTATGGGCGGCCGCTGCAAAATCGAGCCCGTCGATTGCGAAGCGACCATTTCCGGATCGCCGCGCTCCAATTGCGTGAAGAGGAAAACGACGATCGCCAGCGTGATGAAAAACAGAACGTAGGCAATGGCGGCGCTGATGCCAATTTGGCCCGCCTCAAACATGCGCGCGTAGATATGATAAGTCAGCGTTTCGGTCGCGCGCGCGGGCCCGCCCTTCGTCAGCGTGAATACGACATCAAACTCGCGCAGGAGCTGATAGGAGCGGAAGATCACCACAACCATGATCACGGGTCGCAGCATGGGTATGGTCAGATAGCGCAGCGTCTGCCAGGAGGAGGCGCCGTCAATCTGCGCCGATTCAAAAGGCTCGCGCGGCATGGCCGCCAGCCCGGCGGAAAGGATGAGCATGATAAAAGGCACGCCGCCCCAAACGCTGATGGCGATCAAGGCGGGCAAAGCCAAATTGGGATCGTAAACCCAATCGATCGGCTCGAAGCCCATAAGACGGACAAAATAATTGATGATCCCGAAGTCATAATTGAGCATCGTCCGCCAGATCACGCCGACCACGACCGGCGTCAGCATGAGCGGAATCACGATTAGTGTGCGCAATATGCCGCGAATGACACCGATATAGTCGATCAAGAGCGCCAATGCGAAGCCGACCAGAAACTGAAGGGTCATGGCGCCGGCGGCGTAGGTGAGGGTGATGCGAATGCTGTGCCACACCCGACCGTCGTTCAGGATGCGTATATAGTTTCGCAAGCCCACGAAATCGACGTTCGGGCGCATCAGGTGAGCGTTGGTCACACTGAGGACAAAGCTGTAGACGAGCGGATAGACGAAGACGAATGCCATGATCAAGAGGGGCACACCCAGGCAAATGTACAGGGGCAACATGTCCCTCTTGACGAGACGGAAACGCGAGCGCTTGTTTTGACAGCGTTGCTTCACGGGTTGGATTGTGGTCATGTCGGTTGCGGTCGGCAAACCCCCACCCCCCGGCCCCCTCCCCGACCGCCAGTGTCTACGCGGCGCATAAAGAGGGAGGGGGAGAAAAACGCAACGGGATGTAAGGTATTATGCGTGGGCGGCGCCTACATGATGCCTTCGTCTTGCAAGAATTGCACCGCTTCTTCCTGGGCGGTATCCAAAGCCGCCTGCGCCGAATCAACAGCGCCCGTCAGGTAAGCTTGTATGTGCGGCACCAGGAAACTGTTATTGAGGTAGCCAAGCTGCGCCAAAGTCGGCAAAACTGCCGCGGCGCCGAAGTTGGCGATCATCGTATCATATTGACGATGCGCCGCCAGAATCTCCGGATCCGTCAGCAAAGAGCCTCGTCCCGAGTGTCCACCGCCGTAGCGCACGTAGTCGTAGGCGATTTCTTTAGATGTGTACCAAGCGGCGTACGACAATGCGGCTTCCTGGTTCTGGCTGAATTTCGAAATGAAATTTGACCAGACCCCGGTCCATACGCGCGGCGCGTTATGCCCGACATTCGAATCCCAGGGATGCACGGTGAAGTCAAGGGTATCAGCGGTTGTCGGCGACGCGCTCGGATCGGTGAGTTCAACGGCGGCTGTATCCCATTGGATGCAGATGACGGTCTGTTCCTGCCGCAGTGTTTCGATGCCTTCGGGATAGTTGTAGCCCATGGCGCCAGGCGAGACCAAGCCTTCGTCCATCCAGGATTTGACCATCTCAAGCGCCGCCACCGCTTCCTGCGTATTGTACTGTGGCAAGCTATCGGCGTCGTACGTCGGCGCGCCCATTGAGGCGGCATAGTTGTAGAGAACGATTGGCGCGTTCGCCAGCAAAATCACCAAGGGCCAAGTCTGATCCATACCATCGTTGGCCAGAGCCGTCTTCAGCTTGCGGCAGGCCGCTTCCAAATCATCGAAGCTCCAACCTGCCAGCGGGTCTGGCGCTTCGACATCATATTTCTCGAGCATATCGGCGCGATAGAAGGTCATCTGCCCGGAGACGTGCTGCGGCAGCGCCAGCAATTCGTCGTCCCAGGTCACCAAGCCGATCGAGCGCTCGGGGAAGTCACCGATATCATAGATCTCGGAATTGATGAGCTCGGCATTCCCGAACAGGTTGCTCATGGGCAGCCACCAGCCGGCGCCCGCGCCGGTCCAAAACGTGCCCAAGTGAATGGCGAGCACGTCCCAGGCGTCGGACTCCGCCCGCATATTGGTCAACATCGTTTCGTTCCAAACATCGCGACCAATAATGTCGTAGCGGACCTGGACTTTGCCCTGCGTATATGCCGTAAAGCGTTCCCCATTGCGGACGTGAGCATTGATATCGGGACCAGCCATACTGGCGACGACAAGTTCCGTTTCGTCGAGGCCGCCGCTGCTTGCTTTGGGCAGCAACTCCGGCGGCGGCTCACGCAGAACCCGCTCGCCCTGGGCGAAAACCGACGCGCTCGGCAGATAGCCGGATAGCATCGCCGAGCCGAGGCCAGCGCCGCTCAATCGCAGGAAATCCCGGCGGCTCAAGCCCATTCTCAAATTTCTCTTTTGCCTTGGAGTCATTTCAAAATCCTCCCTAAACTAACATACTTCTCCAGCAATCTATTGACGTAAAACTAGTGCGGACCGCCTTGAAAGTAGCGCCACACGTACAAGCCGGACTATAACATGCTGGTTAGGGACTGTCAAACGATTATCGATAATGACTGAGTCAAGAAACAGGGACATAATACCGGTATTCCCACCACAGCTACCCGGCGGCGAAATGAATCAACCGCGATCGTACAAAAGAATGAACCCTCCAAAACTAGAATTTGTAGGGGCGACTTCTCGGGCAGTGTTCATCAGAATGCGAATTAGCGGAAACGCGGCTATTGCAGACGGAACAGCAGCCGGGCCTCAGTCCTTTCTCCATCAAAGCGAGAGGGAGAGCTAGCTGCGCGCTCAACTTGACGATGTTGGCGCATTCCGATATACTCGATAATCGATTCTCGTTGCGCGCATACTGGCGCAGGCAGCTTGGGGACGCTCATCACGAACAGGATCTGTGCATGACCTCATCGCAGGATTCCATCTATCCCGGACTGATCGCCGACAGCTTCAAGCTCGACGGGCAAGTCGCCCTGGTCGCCGGCGGCTACGGCGGTATCGGTGCTGCTTTATGTCTTGGTTTAGCGCAGCAGGGCGCCGGCGTCGCTATCGCCGGGCGCTCAGCAGAGAAGAGCGTCGCCTTGGCGCAAGAACTCGCCGCGGTCGGCCATTCGACGCTGGGCTTAAGCTTCGACATCAAGGAAGCGGATGAGATTCGCCGCCTGGTTGAGCAAACGGTGAGCCATTTCGGGCGTCTCGATATCCTGGTGAATTGCGTCGGCACGCACATTGAGAAACCGGCCGAAGAATTATCCGCTGAGGAATGGGACGAAGTGCATGACACCAATCTGCGCGGCGCCTTCCTGCTGTCGCAGGCCGCGGGCCGCCAGATGATCCAGCAGAAGCGCGGCAAGCAAATCCACATTTCTTCGGTGCGCAGCCTGCTGGGTATCAAGCGTGGTTTCGCCGCCTATACCAGCAGCAAAGCCGGGATGAACTTGCTGGTCAAGCAACTGGCCACAGAATGGGCTCAGCACGGCATCAACGTGAATGGCATCGCGCCCACCTTCATCCGCACGGAATTGGTCCGCCATTACCTCGAAGACGAAGACTTCTACAATGCGCTGGTCGGGCGGATTCCGCTATCGCGGGTGGGCGAACCCTTCGACATCGTTGGCGCGGCCGTTTTCTTCGCATCGCCCGCTGCCGATTTCATCACCGGGCAAATCTTGTTCATTGATGGCGGTGTGACCGCCACCCAGTAAAGGCGCCGCCCCATGCCGCGATACCTTGAGTCTCCAGCGTTCCGCATCTCCGATTCATTTGCCGCCGGTGGTATCATCTGGCTTGATCTGACCGGGGGAAAAAGGGTGTGATGCATGGCATACAATAGCAGCCGGCGCAGCGCAACGCGCTATGTGTTGCGCGAAGATATCAAAGAAAATCTCATTGACGCCATCCTGCGCGGGCGCTACAAGCCGGGCGATCGCCTGGCTGAGGCGAAATTGGCGAAGGAGTTTTCCGTCAGCCAATCGCCAATACGAGAGGCGCTGCGCGACCTGGAAATGATGGGCTTCGTCGAATCGGTGCCCTTTTCCGGTACCTTCGTGCGCGAGCTTTCCCTAAAAGACATGCTGGATACCTACGCCGTGCGCGCCTGGATGGAAGCGATGGCGGGCCGCTTGGCCACGCCCAATCTGACCGAAGAAGTCTTCGCGCGCCTGGAGATGCTGCTCGAGCGTATGATGAGACACGCGCAGAATAATGACTCGCACGAATTTGCCAAAGCTGACTTTGCCTTTCATCAAACCATCGTCGCCGCCGCCGACAACAATACGCTGATCCGTCTCTACGATATGCTGCAGTTCGCCTATTGGACCTACGCGTCCACAATTCTAACCGGATACAACTTGACCTATCAGGCGAGGAGACACTACAAAATTCTGGACGCGCTGAACACCGGCGACCCGGACTTAATCGCCCAGACATTGCAAAGCCACATTGAAGAACTGATCGACCGCATCACAGCGCACTACGCGCAGCAGCAAAAACGAGCGGAAGTCGAGTCAGTTGCCGAGGCTTAAGCTGGCTGATTTCGCTCCGTCGCGCTCGCCGCAGCAGCCTTGTTCTGCCTTTCATCATTTTGGTTGAGCGACAGCCGCTCGGCGCTCGACCGGCGAAAGGACTTGCGCCCTTGCGAGATAGCAGATTCGATACGAACACGCCGACGTTATTGGACCAATAGAGGGGAATGAACCATGGCCCGCCAAATCATTGACCTGAGCATGCCCGTGCACGGAGACATGGTGGTATTCCCGCGCGTTGTGCGCCCGGCGCTGCTGATGTACGAAGATTGGGAGCAATTCGCCGAAGGCATCGGCGCCGCCGAGCAGGGCGTGACCTCGCTGGCGGCCAGCTCGATGACGGTCCTGGGCGATCATGTCGGCACGCACATCGATGCTTTGAAGCACTTCCGCAAAGGGGGCGCGGGAGCGGAAGGCATTCCCGTCGAATATTGCTACGGCGATGGCGTCGTGCTGGACTTTCGGCACATGGAAAATGGCGCCGCCATCTCAGTCGACGATCTGCACGGCGCGCTGGCCAAGATCGAATATCAGATCAAGCCGCTGGACATCGTGCTGATCATGACCGGAGCGGGCAGCTACAACCATGAAGAGCGCTACTTGACCGAACACTGCGGCATGTCTAAAGAAGCGACCAAATGGCTGCTCGATCAAGGCGTCAAGGTAACGGGCATCGACGCCATCACCTGGGATCCGCCGGTCTGGGCGATGTTCGAGCGCAAGCAATTCTGGGAATCCCACCGCGTCATGATCGACCGCGAATATTATCACCTGGAAAATATGTGCAATCTGGAAGCGATCCCGAAGCCGCACGGCTTTACCTTGTCGGTGCTGCCAATCAAGTGGGTCGGCACGACAGCGGCGCCTGTGCGCGCCATCGCCATCATCGAGGATTGACGCCGAATTTGTGCTTGGCCTGCGCGTGAGTGGATTGCATCTGAGACGCTAAGCGAGAGTCAAAGTCCCAAATCAAGGACTGGAGGACGACCATGGCACGGCTGGACGGAAAAGTCGCCATCATAACTGGCGCCGGCAGCGGCATCGGGCGGGCGGCCGCGCAGCTCTTCGCCGAAGAGGGCGCGAAAGTCGTCGTTGCCGACCTGAAGGAGGCCGCCGGTCGAGAAACAGTAGACCTCATCACAGCTGCTGGCGGGGAGGCTCTGTTCGTAGAGACTGACATCCGGCGAGCTGCGCAAGTCGAGTCCATGGTGAATCAAGCTGCCGCTGCCTTCGGCCAGGTCGATATCCTCTACAACAATGCCGCTATCGAAATCCGCGGCAGCGCGACACAGCTCAGCGAAGCGCAATGGGACGCGACTATGGACACCAATGTCAAGGGCTGCTGGCTCTGCTGCAAATACGCCATACCGGAGATGCAAAAGATCGGCGGTGGCGTCATTATCAACTCGGCCTCCACCCTGTCTTATCGCGTGGCCGACGAACGCGCCGCTTACGTGACCTCCAAGGGCGCCATCTTGCAGCTGACCCGCAGCCTAGCGATGGATTACTCCAAAGACAATATCCGCGCCAACTGCCTCGTCATCGGACCGATAGACACACCGCTGCTGGCGCAATCGATGGCGGATTCCGGCGACGCCCAAGGGGTGATGGATTGGCTTCTAGACGCCTCGCTGCTAGGTCGCCTGGGTGATCCGGCCGAGGTGGCGAAGGTTGCGCTCTTCCTCTGTACGCCGGAAGCCTCGTTCATGGTCGGCGGACCCGTCGTGGTTGATGGCGGGATGCTCGTGCATTGATCGCGGACGAAGTTGCGAATAAGACTTTTGACCGGAAGGGAGAATACCGTGTATCAAGCAAAAATTGGCTATACCACCGTGACCTGGGCTGTCGCCGGCAGTTCCGATTGGATGGAAGAGGGGATGAGAGATATTTCGGCGCTTGGCTTCCGCGCCTTCGAGACCTTTTCCAACACGGCGATGGAATATGACGATCCGCCCGGTCGATTTCGCGCGCTGCTGGAGGAGCTCAATCTGCACGTGGCCTGCCTGGACAAGATTCGTTCCGTCTATCAGGATCCGGCCCAGTCAGCGGCGATCATCGCCGATCACGAAGAAGCCACGCGCTTCCTTCTCGATCATGGTGGCGAAATCCTGATGACGGTGCCCATCGGCGCGCCCGATGATGCGCCGCGCTGGACGCTGGAAGAATTCAAGATTGTGGCCTCTACGCTGAACGAAATCGGCAAACGCACGCTCGATATGGGAGCGACAATGGCGCTGCACCCGCATTGGGGAACCTACGTGCAAAGTCCGAAAGAGATTGATCTCATCATGGAGTTGACGGACCCACGCTATGTCTTCTTCGCGCCCGATAGTGGACAGATTGCTAAAGGCGATGGCGATCCGGTCGCAATCGCGCGGAAATATGCCGACCGCATCGCGCACGTTCATCTGAAGGATGTGGCTACGAATTGGCCGGAATTGCGCGAAATGGGCGCCGCTCTAGCCATGCCCGCGGGCTACGCGCCGCTTGGCGCCGGAACTGTGGACCTGAAAGGCTTCATCGGCGTCTTGGCTAATATCAACTACGATGGCTGGATCTTGGGCGAGCTCGACCAACATGATGATCCCAAGGGAAGCGCGGAAGTCGGCAGACAATTCCTGACCGACGAAATGGGATTTTCGCTGGACCCAGAACACGGGCGATAGCGATCGTGTTTTGGACCATGTCGCTTATAGGGATTCTGAATAAGTGTCTCGCTGCGCGGCAATGATCCGGAGTCCTCGGAGGCAGAGACGAGCAGCTCACGCTGCAGCGCGACGAACGTGTTAAGATCAATTGACCAGCATTTGCTTTCCGTCCTCTGGAAACCGTGCGATAACAGGTCTGCAGCGCGTCCGAACATTTCGCGCTAATCTTGTTGGGGAGGTATCGATTAATTTTGAGCCTCTCCTTATCCAGTGCACGTATGAATGCGTATACATGGGTCAGCCGCTAAAACTAACCGTATTTGCCGGACACGAAACTACCCTCCGTTCCTGGGACGAAGCGGGTCTGCTTGAGCGCGAGTTAAAACCCTATCATCGTCTCCAGTCCAAAGACATCAAAATCAGCTTCGTGACTTATGGCGGGCCCGGCGAACTCCAATACTCAAAACGGATGCCGGGCATTGAGATTCTCTGCAATCGTTTCGGTTTGCCCAAAAAGATCTACCTCCGCCGTGTTCATCAGGCGCATGGGCTAGCGCTGCTCAGAAGTCATATTCTGAAAGCTCACTCGACGACCGCCCTCATTTCAGCGCTTCGCGCGCACTGGGCTTGGCAGACGCCATTCATTGCCCGCCTCAGCTTCAATTGGTCAGAATCCGCGCGAATAAAGCAGCCCGGCAATACGCTTCTGGCAAAGCGCGTGGATGAGTTGGAGCGGACGGCCGGCGCTCGAGCCAGCCACATCATCGCGGCAACACAAGAGATCGCAGATGCGCTGACCGCTAAAGAGCCGGCCGCGGCATCAAAACTGACATTGATTCCGAATTATGTGGACGAACAGCTGTTTCGCAACATACAGGGGGAAAAACTTTATGACCTTGTATTCGTCGGACGCTTCAATAGACACAAGAATCTGGCCGCGCTCTTGCAGGCTGTTGATCGACTAGGGCTATCGATTGCCATGATTGGCGGCGTTTCGACCCATGTTCGCGAAAACCGCGACGACAGAAGCTACTTTGCCGAGATAAAGGCGCGCTTCGGCGATCTCAATGGGCGGATCCATTGGCTCGGACGCATCAAGAATGAAGAACTGCCCGTCTATATCAATCGGGCGCGCGCCTTTGTTTTGTGTTCGCTTATAGAGGGACATCCTCGCGCCTTGATCGAGGCGATGGCATGCGGCATGCCAATTATTGCAAGTAATGTATTCGGGATAAGCAATGTGATTGAACATGAAGAGACCGGCTATCTCTGCGAAACTGACGCCGCCAGTATCGCCAGCGCCATTGAAAGCGTCTTGTCTGCGCCAGCGCATATGGAAAGAATGGGCGCCAATGCCAGGCAGTTCGCGCTCGAACAGTACTCGCTGGGACAAATGGTCCAACGCGAATACGATCTGCTAACCCAGGTTGCGAAAGGGCATCGAGCTGACAGCGCACCGCGTCGCTTAGCGCAGTACCTCATGCGGCGCAACCCGCGCATGTGAAACAAAAGCCTCGGGGCACAGAACATGAATCGCGCATGATGGGCAGCGCCGGCATGTTTTGAAGAAGCGGCTTGCGGCTTGAAGTGATTGACTGTCGGGCGACGTCTTGCGACGAATCACTTTACGCTTCGATCCTGGCGATTTCCAATTCTCGCTCAAATCGCTCCCCGGTAGCGCCTAGAGTTCCGCGCTGGCTGGCTCGGCTCTCGAAGTCATAGACAATCAATTGGACCGAATAGACGCCGGGAGAAAGTGGTTTTATATCGAGCTCATGGACGGAAAGCAAACGGCGCCGTATCACATGATCGGCCTGCAGCGCCTTATTGCCAGCTTCGTCAAAGAACTGAATCGAGAAAGCGTCTACGTTCGCCGTGGGGTTTGTCCATGCCAAGAAGAAGAGAATCGTTCCCGCGTTTATCTCATGCGAAGCGTTGTGCAGCCGAAGGCCGCTATCGTAGTGGACGTTGATCGCACTGCTTTCATCCATGGCTGCGCAGGAAATATCAGCCCTGAGATAAAGGTCGACCGTCGTTCGCTCATCTTCTGCGAATCGCGCGCAGTATCGGAAGCGCTCGCTGAACCATCCTAGATATGCTTCGGTCTGCTCGGCGTCGAATTCCAGCGTATCATTGAGCAGCCAAAGCGCGCTGTATTCTTCCAAATCGAGCGTTGATTCACCCGCCGGCGCGGCCGTACTTTGTATGCTGATCTTGGCTTCCTCATCCATTCTTAAGGTCACAATATTTCCATCAGTTTCCGCGAAATAGCGCAGAAACCGCAGAAAGTGATCGTTCACGCGGGCTGTTGGCGGAAAGACAAGCACAGCCCCGTGCCGCTCTGCAAGCAAGGATGACTTTTGCAGGGCGTCGACGACAACCCGCGTAAAGCGATGACGGTCGCTCAATTCATCGGGACAGCTCTCGCCCAGGTCGCTCAGCCGATAGATCGACGTGAAGCCATTGTGAAAGGCCGGCTCGATGCCATGGAAACTCTCACGGATCGCTTCCCAATCGTTGATGATGGCATGCTGGTGATAAACGATGTGGCTGAATCCATCCGCTTCAAGCTGCGCCAAACCAGACCGATAGGATTCCTGATCCATCATGTCGCAGTGGATCGGGCGCTGACCGTGCCAGGCATTGAGCAAGGTGTTGCCTCTCATATAATCGAAGGCGCTAGCGGGCGTACGACTGACGGCGCCTTCGGCGTGGGGATAAGCGCTAAGCGACTGGTAAAGATTGTAGACTTTCGAATTGAGCCGCCCGAGCGGCAGGTTGATCAAGCGAATCTGTTGGCTGTCGTCTTCCCTGGCAAGCCAGTCGAGAAAGGCGAACTGCCCTCTGGGAAATATCCAATCCTGCACTGGAATGTAGTATTCAGACGCGACCACCGCCACCAGCAAAATGATGAAACCCGCTCGCCCCGCTTTCGGGCGCCAGGCTTTAAGCGCAACCAGCCCATAGCAGGCCAATACAGCTAGCGGCAAAAGCGCGCCGATCTGAAAATTATCGGCTTCGTAGAAGGAACGAAAAACAGACGGCAATACTTCGGTCAGGAAGTGCTTCGGCAGTTTAATATCATAATACCCGATTCCATTCACACGGGGAAAGGACCCCAGCCGCAGCACCAGGAACACAAGGCAGAGCGCCAACCAGGGCAACATTCGGCGGCGCGTCTTACGGCAGATTAGACCGACCGCAATTAAGACAAGCGGCAAATAACCCAGAAAACTGGTGCCGCTGAGCCAGTAACCGGCCGGCTGGAGCAGTTCGCTCGCCACCGAGCCAGCGAAGGGGTTCCCGTGATTGACAAAATATGAAATCAAATCGGTTCTGATTTCGCCGCCGCCGCGCCATTCCAAGGCCGCGTCAAGAGACTGCGCACTGGCCATCATCGGATAAATTCGCCAAACGCTTGAGATGACGATTGCCGCGATGAAAAGCGCAATGAGGCGCCAGAAACGCCTGCTGCGCCAGCGCGACGCGGCGAATGCGCAAGTCATGAGACCAAGCGAGAGCACCGCGCAAGCAAAAGCGTAGATGTTGATCACACTCGTCGCGCCGGTGAGCAGACCGGCAACGATGACCCACTTCGCGCGGTCCTCCCGTATACCTCGGTGGAAGCCATAAATGAGCAAGGGCACAGTCGCCACCAGGGCGTTATTGGGGTGATTGGGATGCCCGATCACATGTGGACTGAAGCCGAATACAACCGCGCCAAATAACGCGATCCATTTGTCCGCGACCAGCCAGCGCAGATACGCGTAGGCGGCGAGGGTCGAAGTGAATATGATCAGCATAAAGGCCAAGCTGAAGGCGTTGGAGACCGGCATGATTGCCTGTAGGGCGTTGACAACGAGAATGTACGGCAAATTCAATGGATGATAGACCAGCGATACGCCCCTCGGATAGAAGATTCTGTCTGTGAAGAATCGATCCGCTTGTCCGCTGAGAAACAGATTGCCATACCAGGTATCCCAGATCTCAGTGAGGGCGTCGCCGTCGCCACCGACGGGAAGCCAAAACACATCCGTCCGAAAGACATAGAGGATCGTGGGGAAGGTCATCACCAAGGTCAACAATGTGACAATGACCAAGATGTGACGATGTTCGCGCATTAGACTGAGAGCGCGCGATTTTAGAAATCTCATCGTCAGAATATAAGTCTCCAACCCAGTTGGCGGCACATGCGTATCTGTTGAACAGCGCTAACCGGACCCATGCCCTCCACAACCTGGCCTGCGCGCCTGTCGAATCGACACCGCCAGGCAGACGCAACTACGCAACAAGTATAATCCAGCGAATGCAATAGAGTATCCTCGAATCACGGACAGAAAACTTGCATCGCTCGCGGCGCATGGCCGCGATTATGGACTAGGGGAGACAGGCGCTGCGGGCGGATTCTGGCCGGCGAGCGTTAAGCGCACCGCTTTGCCCGCGCGAGCGACGCCAAGGCTCAGCCTGTCGCAGAAACCAGTTATAACCTATATTCATGGAGTTCGCGGAAACTACCAGTGAGGATACAGCGACCATGACCCTCAAAATCAATACTCCCGGCGTCGAAGTCAAGGGCGAAATTCATTCCGACTATGAATCCATTCTGACAGCCGAGGCGGTCGATTTCCTCGCGAGCCTGGCGCGGAAATTCAGCGCCCGCCGCGATGAATTGCTGCAAGCGCGCGCGGAGAGGCAAGCCGCCATCGACAGCGGCATACTGCCCGACTTCCTGCCGGAAACCGCCGCCATCCGCGACGATCCCTCCTGGCGCGTCGCCCCGCTCCCGGCTGACTTGCAAGACCGCCGCGTCGAGATCACCGGACCCACCGAACGCAAGATGGTGATCAACGCCCTCAATTGCGGCGCCAAAGTCTTCATGGCTGACTTTGAAGACGCCAACGCGCCCAGCTGGGAGAACATGGTCAGCGGTCAGATCAACCTGCGCGACGCCATTGACGGCTCAATCACTTTCACTAATCCCGATGGCCGCTTCTACCAGCTTAACGAGCAAACCGCCACGCTGCTGGTGCGTCCGCGCGGCTGGCATTTGGATGAACGCCATTTCCTGGTCGATGGCGGGCCGATCCCGGGCGGGCTTTTCGACTTCGGACTCTATTTCTTTCACAATGCGCGGCCAGCACTCGAACGCGGTACCGGTCCTTATTTTTATCTGCCGAAGCTGGAGAGCCACCTGGAAGCGCGCCTCTGGAATGATGTATTCAACCATGCGCAGGATGCGCTAAGCTTCCCGCGTGGCACGATCAAAGCGACCGTTCTGATCGAGACGATCACAGCGGCTTTCGAGGCGGAAGAAATCCTCTACGAACTGCGGGAGCACTCAGCCGGGCTCAATTGCGGACGCTGGGATTACATCTTCAGCTATATCAAGAAGCTGCGCAAGCACCGCGATTACTTGCTGCCGGATCGCGCCCAAGTCACCATGACCGTGCCCTTCATGCGCAATTACACGCTGCATGTGATCAAGGTCTGCCACCGCCGCGGCGCCCATGCGATGGGCGGGATGGCGGCGCAGATCCCCATCCGCAATGACCCCGAGGCGAATCAAGCGGCGCTGGACAAGGTCCATGCCGACAAACTGCGCGAGGCAAAAGAGGGGCACGACGGCACTTGGGTGGCGCACCCGGGCCTGGTGCGGATCGCCACCGAAGTCTTCGACGAATACATGCCGGAGGCGAATCAAGTGGAGCGGCAGCGCGAGGATGTGAACGTGTCGGCGGCCGATCTCTTGACGCCCAGCGCCGGCGATATCTCCGAAGAGGGCTTGCGCCTGAATCTCAAGGTCGGCATCCAATACCTGGAAGCCTGGCTCGGCGGCAATGGCTGCGTCCCGCTCTACAATCTGATGGAAGACGCCGCAACGGCCGAAATCAGCCGGGCACAGGTCTGGCAGTGGTTGCATCACAATGCCACGCTCGCTGATGGCCGACCGCTGACGCTCGCGCTCTACGGCCAGCTGCTAGAAGAAGAGATGGACGCCATCCGCCTCGAAGTCGGCGATGCGCGCTTCGAGAGCGGGCATTTCCAGCGGGCGATGCAGCTATTCGATGAAATGATCCGCGCCGACGATTTCAGCGAGTTTCTCACTCTGCCGGCTTACCAGTATCTATAAGGGACGCCACAAGACGACTGTAGGGGCGACTCGGTAAGTCGCCCGCTTTCTTTTTCTCGTCTCCGCCGCCTACCTCATCGCAGCGCCGCCCCGCTTTAGCCCCGCACAACGATCTCCGCCGGCAAGGACTTCTTCCCCTCACCGCCAGGACCCAGGGCCTGCACGCGGTAGATGTGCTTCTGCTCAGCCTCGGCGCTGCTGTCGGTATAACTGGTCGCTGCGCTGCCCGTGTTGTCCACCAGGACGCCTAATTTCTTCTCGCCCTTTTCTGGTAGTCGGCGCCAGATGCGATACGCGTTGACTTGGCCGCCATCGCCGGGCGCATTCCAACTCAAGGCGACCGAGTCGCCTGATAGCGACGCGGTCAGATCGGAGGCGCGCCCCGGCTGCTGCGGAAGCGGCGTGTTGGTCGGTGGCGGCACCGGCGTGTTGGTCGGCGGTACTGGCGTGTTGGTCGGCGGCGGCACCGGCGTGTTGGTCGGCGGCGGTACCGGCGTGTTGGTCGGCGGAATCGGCGTATTGGTTGGCGGTACCGGCGTGTTGGTCGGCGGTACCGGTGTATTCGTTGGCGGCACCGGCGTATTGGTCGGCGGCACCGGCGTATTGGTTGGTGGAATCGGCGTGTCGGTCGGCGGCACCGGCGTGTCCGTTGGCGGAATCGGCGTGTCCGTCGGCACTGGCGCGTCAGCTTCCGGCACTGGCGTATCCGTTGGGATTGGCGTGCTGGTCGGCGGCACTGGCGTATCAGTTGGAATTGGCGTGTCTGTCGGGACAGGCGTATTGCTTGGCGGCGCCGCCTGGACGACGACCTCGCTTGGCAGTGATTTCTGTCCCTCCCCAGCGCTGTTCAGGGCTTGCACACGATAGATGTGTTTCTGTCCAGCCATAACGCTGCCATCGGCATAACTGGTCGCCGCGCTGCCCGTATCGTTGACGATCACCCGAAGGCTGTCCTCGCCCATATCTGGCAGCCGCCGCCAGATGCGATAACTGCTGACAGCGCCGCCGTCCGCTGGCGCGGACCAGTTCAAGGCGACGGAACTGCCAGCGAGCGCCACTGTCAGATTGTGAGCGCGCCCGGGTTTCGTCTGGACGGGTGCATTAGACTGCTGCTGCGGCATGGGCGTATTGGTCGGCGGGATTGGCGTATTGGTTGGAGGCACGGGCGTATTGCTCGGCGGAATCGGTGTATTCGTTGGCGGAACGGGCGTGTCAGTCGGCGGCAGCAATTGGCAAGCCCAAAGATCAAGGTTGAATACTTGCTGCTGGGCTTGGTAAGCGCCACTGCCGCCATGCCCCGCTTGGCATAGCGCCTCAGCCGCGCTTTGACCAGCGGCGCTATAGACATAGCCGGCGGCGCCGATCTGCTGCGTCGTACTCGTTGAGTCGCATTGATCAGAATCGTGTAAGGCGATCTCGCCATTCAGGAAGTTGCTGGCGGTGAAGAGCCAATAGGACCCCGGTCCCACATTAACGCAGCCCGGCGCCGGGGCGGGCGTCGAGGTCGCCGTTGGCGTACTGGTCGCGGTCGCTGTTGGCGTGCTAGTCGCGGTCGCCGTTGGCGTCAAGGTCGGACATTGCATCTCGTGAGAAAAATCGACGCTTGTCAGATCATAGTAATTCTCATCAAAGGCGATTGCCCGGGCCATGAAGGTTTGACCACATTCATGGGGCAGAATGCTTAAGGTGAAAGTCCAGTCCGTTGATTCTTCGTAGGTTACTATCGGCTCGCGCACCGACCAACCTACCGACCGTACCGTTGCATCGCTATTGAGCAGCGTAAAGTCGCAGGTGAATTTATGTACGCCGTTGACCACTTGATTCTCGCAACTGACCGAGCCTGCCGGCGTTGCCGTCGGCGGAATCTGCGTATTCGTCGGCGGAACTGGCGTATCGGTCGGTGGCAACAATCGACAAGCCCAGAGTTCGCGATTGAATCCCTGCTGCTGGGCTTGGTATGCGCCACTGCTGCCGTGGCCCGCCCGGCATAGCGCCTCCGCCGCGCTTTGACCATCGGCCGTATAGACATAGCCGTCCACGCCGATCTGCTGGTTTATCGCCCCATCGGGTTCGCATTGATCCGTGTCGTAGG
Source organism: Chloroflexota bacterium (assembly GCA_011523705.1). Classification (GTDB taxonomy): domain Bacteria; phylum Chloroflexota; class Anaerolineae; order Aggregatilineales; family Phototrophicaceae; genus UBA6055. Next base: position 28,613 of record WTGC01000085.1, read on the forward strand.
TGGCGATTTCGCCGTTCAGAAAATTGCCCGACGGGAAGAGCCAGTAGACTCCAGGTCCTACGTTGACGCAGCCGGGCGCCGGGGCGGGCGTCGAGGTCGCCGTTGGCGTGCTGGTTGCGGTCGCTGTTGGCGTGTTGGTTGCCGTTGTCGTTGGCGTACTGGTTGCCGTTGCCGTTGGTGTACTGGTTGCCGTTGCCGTTGGCGTGTTGGTTGCTGTCGCCGTTGGCGTGTTGGTTGCTGTCGCTGTTGGCGTGCTGGTTGCTGTCGCTGTTGGCGTGTTCGTTGCGGTCGCTGTTGGCGTGTTAGTCGCGGTCGCTGTTGGCGTGTTAGTCGCGGTCGCTGTTGGCGTGTTAGTCGCGGTCGCTGTTGGCGTGTTAGTTGCGGTCGCCGTGGGCGTGTTCGTCGCGGTTGCCGTTGGCGAACTGGTTACGGTTGACGTGGGCGTGTTCGTCGCGGTTGCCGTTGCTGTGTCCGTCGGGACGGGCGAATTGCTTGGCATGAGAAGTTGGGCCGGCTGCGACTGTTCTCCCTCCCCGCTGCTGCCCAGCGCCTGCACGCGATAGATGTGCGTCTGCCCGGCCACAGCGCTGTCATCGACGTAGCTGGTCGCCGTGCTGCCGGTGTCGTCCACGATCACCTTAGCCTCGTCCTCGTCCATATCCGGCAGACGGCGCCAGATGCGATAACCGCTGACCTCGTCCCCGTCCGCGGGCGCGTCCCAAGACAAGGACACTGAGCCGCCCGAGAGCGCCACCGTCAGACCAGACACTTGCCCGACCGCCGGGACCGGCGTGTCCGTAACGGTCGCTGTTGGCGTACTGGTTGCAGTTGCCGTTGGTGTGCTCGTTGCCGCTGCTGTGTCCGTCGGGACGGGCGTATCGGCCGGCGTTAGCGAAACGAATCGGCAGGAATAGATATCGCGATCCCATCCCTCAAGCTGCTGGGCTTGGTATGTGCCTATGCCGCCGTGCCCGGCGACGCACAGCGCTTCAGCCGCGCTTTGACCATCGACCGTATAGACATAGCTGGCTCCGACGATTCGCTGCACCCAATGCCCTCCGACTTCGCATTGATCCGTGGCGTAGGTTTGAATGCCGCGGTCGGCGTTCAGAAAATTGCTCGCGGGGAAGAGCCAGTAGGCATCATACGCCGGTCTCACTTTGACGCAGCCTGACCTCGGGAGCGATGTTGCCGTGGCACTCGGGATTGCAGTCGGGGCATCGATTGGGTTTGGCGTGCCTCCAAGCGTCCAGGATTCCAGGCAATGCCAGGCGAGAGAATCGGTAATCGGAGCGACGGCGGAGACAACCGGCCACCGGCGTTGGCATTCGGCTAGTGCCTCCTCTTGTGTTGACAGCTCGACATAACCCAACGCCTGAATACCTACAGTCGGCTGACCAGGTTCGGGGGGTTCATACAACTCATCGCCGGAACGACAACTCCATATGTTGTTCCACTTTTGAATCGCTGTAACTTTATTCGTGAAGTTGGCTTGGCAAGTGCTCCAGGCTTCGTCTCGATTGCTGGCATTTGCCAGACCATGAGCAGGCGCAGGCGCAATTCTGCGACTGTAGCGAAACAAGTCTTGACAGCTGGAGTCGCTGTATAAGGTGGAGGTTTGTTCTCCGGGGAGGAAATTGCTATCCGGGAACCTGAGATACTGTTCGGGTTCGTCAGAAAACCGGACGCAGGTATAGGCGTCCTCCGGCGTTGGCGTGTCGGTTGGCAAGGGCGTGTCGGTTGCGGTCGCTGTTGGCCCGTCCGTCGGCGTTGGCGTGTCGGTTGGCAAGGGTGTGTTCGTGGGAATACCCGTCGGCGTCACTGTTGGCGCCGTCAGCAAAAAATCGCTCAGCTGCGCATGCGTTGCTGAATCGCACAGCGCTTCTTCCGCGAGCGGTTGCCAATCAGGATACAGTACCTTTGCGTTGGGGAGCCAGTTATACACGACGCAGTTCGACATCAGGATGTTCGTAGCCACCCGGACTGGAGAGAATCTCGGGGACTGGTTATCAATTGAATGCAAGTTCATCGACCTTTGCAAGGTGCCGGTGCCGACATTGCCCGGGGATGCGCGGATCTTAAGCGCGCCGTTGATCGCAAGGGTATACCATGCCGACGACTTGCTTTCGATCAGGTCTAAGGCGCCTTTTACCTGGTCAATAAATCCGCGAGAGCCTTCGATGATTACACCATCGACTGTTTCCTGAATGGGTGAAGAGCACTGCCGGTCGTTGTCGTCGTAAGCCCATTTCCCTATAATCCAGTCAAAGTCAAAACTGCACTCCCAGCCGGCATAACAGCAACTGCCGACTTGCGGCGGACCAGCGCATTCATTGTTCTGATAAGCCAGGTACCCGTTCATCCACTCATAATCGTGCTCGCAATCCCAGCCTTCGTTACAGCAATTGCCAAATAGCTCGCGTTCATTTGTCGTGGGCGTTAGAGTAGTCTCGGGCGTTAGAGTAATCTCGGGCGTTAGCGTGGGCTCGGGCGTTGGAGTGGACTCGGGCGTTGGAGTGGTCTCGGGCGTTAGCGTGGACTCAGGCGTTAGCGTGGACTCAGGCGTTAGAGTGGACTCGGGCGTTGGAGTGGTCACGGGCGATACAGTGGTCCCGGGCATTATAGTCGCAAGGAGACGCACGGCCAGTTCTCGCTCCCTGTCCGCAGCAGCTTGAAGATCATAGGTGCCACCATTACTGTAATAATGATCGAGCGCCGCCTGGAGCCAGGGATTGGGCGGCCTCGAGGGATCGACCTCTTTCAACGCCCCAACTCTCATCACTTCGCAGATGTTTTCTTCTAGCGAGAAGCCTGCAACCGTATCAAATGGATCAGTCGTTCCGGGGGCTACGTGGCGGATTCGATTAATATGGCAGGCTTCATGCAAAAGGGTGCCGGCCAGCGTGATGGTGCTCTCGTTGGCATGGCTAGGCGCAATTGAGATTTTGGGGTAATGAGCGTGTGAACCAGTTATTCCCGGACCGCCGAGGACCCTGGTCGGTCCCAGTACGACGTAAGCGTACCACTGCGGCGCTCTGTCTTTGAGCAAATTCAACGCTGCCAAAATTTGCCTGGCAAAGGTTTCTGGCCCGTCAATGAGCGTTCCATGCAGCGGAATCCGCCGGTAGTCACATCGCTGGTCCCTATAGGCGGCCATTTCCCCGTCAAGCCAATCCTGACCCTGCGTGCACAGCCAGGGGGAGAAGATATCTAGCAGGTCTTCTACTGAAACTGTGCTGCAGTCAGCGACATCCGAAACGGATGCGATTTCTGGCGCCGGCGCCCCTTTCAAGGCGAGCCAACTGTGGATATGGCAATTGCCCATCACGATATCCGCGGCCAACCGGGCTAGAGGCGAATCCGCGAGATATGTACTTATATCTTTTTGATTCAGCGACTGTTCCAGCGAGCCTGTGCCGATCTTGCCATAAGCCTCGCGGATCTTGACCGCGCCGCTGGTAACTACGGTATGCCATTCCGGCGAACTGTCTCGGATCAGCTTAAAGGCGTTTTTTACCCCCTTAATGAAAAGGTCTGAGCCTTCAATGATCACGCCATCGACGGTCTCTTGCCTCGGTGAGAAGCACTGCCCAGCATTATCGGCGTATGTCCATTTCCCCATGACGAAGTCAAAGTCGAAGGTGCAATTCCAGCCGGCGAGACAGCAGTTGTCGATTTGTGTTGGTGTTGCTGTCGGCGAGTCTTGTGCGGAAGCAACAGCGACGAAAAGAAGAACAAGGATCACTATGATGAGGCGCTTAATCATGATTTCTGGACTCCCGTATGTTGCTTCGTTTCGTAGCATCGATGGTCAAGCTATAGATCAGATCATTTCGCTGGTCATCCAACGAATGGTTAACGCTGGTCCGGCGGCTGATCGATGTCGGTCCACATGACTTCGACCAGCGCTTCGCCGATGGTGAGGATGTCAAGGGGCACTGTCCACGCTCCCGTCATTACATCTGGGTACATGTGATCCGTCTCGCCAAGAGAGTCAAAGTACAGACAGCCGCCCGCCAGTGAAACCGGCGCTGACACCGCCAAAACAGCCCCTATGACAGCGGCATACTGATTTGATATAGAGACAAATGCCTTCCGAAGCTCCTGAGGATATGTCCCGATTCACGTATGCCGTGCAGCCGGCAGTATGGGCCGACGGAATGCGCAACGCCACCAGATCGGCGAACAGCAGCAGCAGCAGCCAGAAGCGGCCACCCTACTTTAAAACCTGCCCGCTCGCTTGAGTCCACTACATGTCGATCCCTCAAATGCGCCGGTATCGCCAAAGCTCATAAGATTCACTTCTTGTCAATCTGTATCACAAATGTAATACAGAATACTATCTCTAATCAGACGATACCAGATTGAATTTGCAAATGCAAATACTGTGGAGGTTTAGTCGAGGTAGTGTTACGTCCCGGCGGGAAATAGAAGATGATTCCGTCTCGTGCGGAGGATGCAAGGTCGACTATATCCTTCGACCGCAATCACGTGCGCGACCGGGCAACAAACACATAGGTGATAAGCGACATGGCGACCATGGCGACCACCACCAGCAGCCCGCCATCGTAGCTTCCGCTCTCATCGCGCAGCCGCCCCACCAGCCAGGGTCCAAGCGCCGCGCCGAGGCCGCCCAATCCGCCCACCAAGCCATTGATCAAGCCCAAGCCCTGACGCTGGAAAACATCGCTCGCCAGCGCCGTGGTCTGGCTGCTGCGCGCGCCCTCTCCCATGGCGAAGAACAGCGCGTACAGAAGCAATATCAGGGGCGCGTCAAAGGCGCGCATCACCACCAGCATGCCCACGGCGCCAAAGAGCCCGGCCGTTCCGATGGCGTAGGCGGTAGCGCGCCCGAAACGATCCGACACCCAGCCCAGCCCCACAAAGAATCCGCTGGTCAAGAGCCCGGCCAAGCCAACCACGTTGGCCGCCGCCGTTCTTTCGACGCCGGCCGATTCCATGTAAGCGATCTGATGCACGGTCAAGCTGCGCACCGGTCCCATGGTCATCACCGCCGCAAGCATCAGCGCCCAGAAGACCGGGCTCCGCAGCAGCCCCCGCCAATTCAGCCGCGCCCGGCGACCATGAATCCGCTGCGACAGCGCTTCTGGCGGCTTGCGCAAGCCGAGCGTCATCAAGGGCAAGAGAACGATGAGGCAGACCAGCGACAGCGCCAAATAAGCGTCATGCCAGCCGAAATTCTCGATCAGCAGATTCGCCAGCGGGACAAAAAGCAGCGAGCCCAAGCCGGTGCCGGCAAAGGCGATGCCCAGCACGCGCCCCCGCTGCGAAGGCGTCGTCCAGCCTGCCACCACCGACGCGACCGGCCCCAAGCCGGTGATGCCCAGGCCAATGCCTTCAATGAGGCCGTAAGACAGCAGCAAATCCGCCAGCGAAGTCGCTCGACTGCTGAGCCCCAAGCCGAGCGCCATCAGGCAGACGCCGAGGCCGAAGACCGGGCGCGGTCCCCAGCGGTCCAGCGCGATGCCAGCCAGCGGCGCCGTCCCGGCGAAGACCAGCATATTGAGGCTGAAGATAGCGGCGGCGGCTTCGTTGCTCCAGCCCTCGACCAGGACGAACTCGGCAAAGAAAACGGAGAAGGACAGGCGAATGCCAAAGATGATGAAGACGGACAAGAAACAGACCGCTACGATACGCGCGGCGCTGGGGAGGGGATCGTCAGCTTGTGCGATCATCAACTAGGCGGCGTGAAGCTGTTCAATCGCTTCATCGAGCGCCGAATACATCAACGGCTGAATATCATAGTTGAGCAAGGCTTTACTGACCCTCTCCGGGACAGGTTTCTCATTGTCATTGATCATGGCAAACGCTTTGTACTTGCCTGCAAGAAGTTCTCTAGTGTCTTCCCAGGCAAATGCCGTACGCTTCGCAGAATCGGGATTAGGATTGCTTATGGTCCAAAGTGCTCGATTTGGATGAACACCGGACACTCGAATCACAAAATCAAATCGAACTTTGAATCCGGTCTTTCCCACGAGTTCAAAGTCTCGGTCATATTCGACTCTTGATTTCGTCAACCAGCCGGCAACATCTTCAGCAAACATGCTCGCCACTCTCGAACGAGAAGTATAGTGCAGGTCGTTAACGGCAAGCATGGCTTGCAGGAGATTCTGCTTTTGAAGCGCGAAATCCTCTGCCGTGGCATTTACTTGAAGCACATTGCCATCTCGGCTTACTCCGAATCCGTTCAATGCAGTGTTTAGCAATTCCTTGCGTGAACCGCGATCAACATTGCAGCCGCAGAATTCTAGATCGTCAATTGTATATCCGTAGTCTGTCAGAAGGTATCCACCTCTTGCACGCTTCGCGAATATCTGCAAACAGTCGTTGTGCCTGTCCAAAAGCGGAGTTGTAATTTCAACCCATTCGTCAACCTCGCGCAGTAATGTGTTGTCGCGAAGCCAGCCCAAATAATCTTCCCGCAAACTCTGAATTTCATCAATCATATTGATAGCCCCCCTTGAAGCCTAATAAATGGCGGCTTAGTTACGCTGCAGAAAACCATGAATTCGCGCAATGTCGTCAACTCATTTGTTAGGTCCGTAAAATGGCCTGCCGGCGGTATCTCTGCCCAACTATCACCAAATCCCTGTCGATATTGATGCAGATGAGGTGTGGGTAGAAATGCTCCATCCGGATTGCGATGACGTGGACCGTTAAGGTCAAGTCGCACCAAAACAGTATCATCTTGCTTTGCACGATTCTGCATCGACACTTGGATTAACGAGCTACGCCCCCGGCTCAAATCGAGAAGAAACTCTTCAGACCTGTCTGAGGCAACAAGCCTAATGTTTTCTGACTGACCTAAACTATCAAACAGAATCGTATCGTCGGACACACGGTGTTTCTCCATCCTGAATAGCGCATCAGCCACATGCTGCGGAAGGTTGGAAGTAGACACAAATACGACCTTTCGAGGGATCCATATTAACTCTCATGGAGCAAATCGATTCACCGATTGATTTTGCCAAAATCGTAACACAACTGATTGAAAACAGAAAAGCGTCATCTAAACGTGCTCCAAATACTTGGCGCTACATGTGTTGAAGCACCGCCATCGTCGCATTCGCCGCCGGCATCACCCCAATCCGCGCGTCGCACGGCAGCTTCTCCAGCGCCCGGTCAATCGCCGTCTGCAATTCCGGCTGGGGATGCAGCAGCAGCGCCCGCACAAATTCCTCATCCAGCTCGGACACAAGCATCGTATGACAGCGCGCCGCATCGCGGGAGACCTGGAATGCTTTGTGCCGCCCGACCTGGAAACCTTCGCGCTCAAAGCGCTCGAAGACAGCTTCATGGCTGCGCATCGGCGGGTTCATCATCCACGTTTCATAATCGATACTGCCGCTGCCTTCCGGGCAGGCGGCGCAGAGGATCAAGACGCCGCCGGATTTCGTCACGGCGGCGGCATGCGCCATTCCCTTTTGCGCCTGGTAGATGTTGATGTCTTTGGGATGCCCGCCGGGCGAGGCGATCATCAAATCGAAAGACGCGTCCACCGGCGCCTGATAGAGCACCCGCGCTTCCGGGATGCCCGCCCGCATGACCGCGAAGGGATCGCCAGCCAAGGCGCGCACGATTTGCTTCTCGCCATTGAGCAGCGCGTTGACGGCGAAGTCGATGCCGATCAGGCGGCCGATCTCTTCGACATCCTGCCGCGCCGGATTCGCTTCATATTCGCCGAGCCGCGCGTTTGGATCGCGCATCATGGCGTGGTTGTGATTGATGGTCTTGGCGCCCGCCAAGCCAATTGCGGCGCTCTTGACTCCGCCTGAGAAACCCTGGAATTGATGTGGCTCGATATTGCCAATCACGATACGGTAATCGGCGGCCAGGTAGTCGCTGTTGATTTGCACCGGTGTGCCACGCGCGGTCTCGCCCAGAAAGGTCAAATTCGCTTCGTCGCCGGCGTCATGGCAGATGACGCGATACCTTTCAAGAATCTCACTCGGCAGGATGGCTTCGTATTCAGCCCCTTCCATGCGTGGATGCGTTCCGGTTGCGATGATGAAGAGCACATCTTCGTCGCGTACGCCGGCATGGCGCATGCCCTGTAAGACCGGCGGCAGCAGATGCTGGTGCGGCACGGGCCGCGTCTTGTCATTGATGGCGATGGCGACAGTCTGCCGGGCGCGCGGCGGTCTTACCGCGCCAAGCGGACTGTAAACCGCGTTTCGAACGATAGTGGCTGGGTCGTCGGCCGGCTTCAGCATCCGCGGCGTCACGAAATCGACCGCGTAACCGGCTGGCAATTCAGCCATAATTTCGCACGTGCCGTAAGGAAGTTGGATTATCTGCGGCAAAGTCCGATCCTATAGCAAATGTAGGGGCGTCCCGCCGAGAGGCCCGCGCATTCTAATGCCTATTCAGGCGTTTCGGCAAAACGCCCCTACCAGGCTTGTCCGGTACTGCAAAAAAGCCCGTTTTCCGTATGTCTTACCCCATCCCCGGCCCTTCCCGTAGCGCAGTGTCTACGCGCGCCTGTGAACTAGGGAAGGGTGACTCGACGGTAGACATGGGAGATTCGGGTACCAAAGCAGTGAGAAACCTGTGTTGCCGAGTGCTCCGCTATAGCGCTCCCCCTTCCTTAGCTTGCTGGGTCACGTAGACATAGACCTTCGGGAAGGGGGTTGGGGGGATGGGGTGTAACCGGCGCAAAAGCATGGACCAGTACCGGACAAGCCCTACAGTTACCTTGATTGCGGAAGGGCGGGAAGCTAAATGCTTGGACCAACGCGATGAATGGCGAAACTATTATTGTCGCGCAGAGCCTCCGACTTGGTCAGATAACCATTGCAGACGCGCTCGACCTCGTCGTAGACGATCTGGCCGGCTTCGGCCAGCGTGATCTCGCCATAGAAAACGCCGCTGACGTCCACATCCACCGTATCGCGCATCAGCTCGAAGGACTGCCGGTTGCCGGTCACTTTAACGGTCGGCATGATGGGATGATTCGAGGTGTGCCCGCCACCGGTACAGAAGGTCAAAACCTGGCAGCCAGCCGCCGCCATGCTGCTGATGCTCTCCGCGCCCATGCCCGGACCGTACATCACATAATTTCCCGGGTCGGTCTTGACTGGCGCTTCGGCGATTTCGAGGTATTCAATGATCGGGCTGTCTCCGATCTTCTTGACCGCGCCCATCGACTTCTCTTCGATGGTTGTCAATCCGCCAGCCATATTATCGCCGGTCGGCTGCGAGCCGCGGATATCTTCGCCGCTGGCCAAAGCGCGCGCTTCCATGTGCTGGACGCCAGCCAGGATCGCCTCGGCGACCGCCGGGCTGGCCGCCTTGTCCGTCAGCCAATTCTCGCAGCCCATCCATTCGGTGCACTCCGCCATCAGCATGCGCCCGCCCTGGGCGATCAGAATCTCGCCGGCCAGTCCATTGGCCGGATTGCTCGCCAAGCCGGATGTCGTATCGGAAGTGCCGCATTCGGTGCCAAAGAGGATCTTGCTCATCGGCGCCGCTTCTTTCGCCTGGAGGCTGATCTGGCGCGCGAAGTCTTGCGCGTAGCGGGTGGCCTTGTCGACTGCGCTGATGAAGCCGCCATCGCCGCGGATATTGACGGTGGCGATCGGCTTGCCCGTCGGCGCGATATCGTCGGCGAGGTCTTCCGCGGTCATGCCCTCTTCCTTGAAGTGGTCAATGATGACGACGGCGCCCACGTTCGGGTTCATCGCCGTGCCGGCCAGGAAGCGCCGCGTCACGCGCAGATCAGGCGCCACTTGGCAGCGCCCGTTGGCATGCGTGATCGGCACCGCGCCATGAATCGTATCGGCGACGCGCTCGCAAACGCCGTTGGCATAAACCGTGCCGGACAAGATCAGCAGATGATTGCGGATTCCCACATCTCCGTTGGGGCGGATGTAGCCTAGAAATTCTGACATGATGTACCTTTCCCCCAAATCTATTCAGCCGCTACCGATTCGCGTTCCGAGAGGTCGCCGCGTCCGCGATTGCTCTCGACATTATGGTCATGGACGTGCTCGCCCTCTTTGATATCGCGGCTGGCCGAGCCGATGCTGAGCCCGTATTTGAGCACGGTGTCGCCTTCGGCGATATCCATCAGCGCGATCTTGTGCCCGTAGGCGATTTCGTCCAACGCGATGACTTCGAGGTCGCTGCGCTCGCCATTGCAGCCGACGTGGTCGCCGGTTTGTATCGGCTCGATCACGGCGGTGCCGACATTGTCCGTGGCGTAGACGACGAATACCTTTTTCATGGCTTGCCTTTCTGTGTATCCGGTCGCTACATTGTCCAATGTTGGCGCTTGGGTTACAAGGCGTAGCTCAAGACGAAGAAGTCGCCGTTGAAGGGGTGGGTGATGACCATCTTTCGGCCCGCTGTCCATTCTTCCTGTGTTAACAAGCTCTTGAGATACCGTCGGCGTTGGCGGAAGTCAATGTCCATACTATAAGGGATTATAAAGCTGATTGTGTCGTCTCTAATCGCAGGAAAATAATCCGGATTCAGTATATTTGTTTTCTCGATTACATCGGCCTCTACCTGTAGTCTAAATGCAACTGATGCGTTCTTGACACTGCGATATTGATTGGAAAGCACTTCATGCGCCAACGCTCGTGAAAGCGAATCCAAATGCTCGGGACGGATTGATCGCTCATCTTCAATTAGACAATCAGCAAAGACTTGACCAAGCACGAACTGGACTACTTCTTCTGTATTCGCGGTCTCAAAGAAATTACCATGAATAAGGCAAAGCTTTGTGTAACATTGGCGCTGGCCGCGAATCAAATAAAAGACCTCGCGGATTGGCATCGACTTCGCATCTTCGCCAGCCGCGTTCATGGACTCGTAAATCTCATTTGCCTTTTCATTCCCCAACGAATCAATTGATATTGCGCCCGCCGGGATATGCGATTGGAAGGTCGATATAGAATACGAGCTACTGTCCTTCAGTCCCAGCAACTCTCCGCCGGGCGGGTCGCCGCCAGGGTTGAAGCGGAGTGCCAGTGTCGGGAACCCGCCCTTGCCACGAAACGACAGAGGATCCGAGGGAAACGGAAAATCCGTCAGATTTGGCACGAATTGAAGTCGTCTTCGATTGTGCAGGAGATATGCAAAAAAGTGATAGATAGAAAACATGTGGTCACCTGCGCTCTGCCCTGAGCACCTACATGGCCACAGCCGGCGCAGGAATTCAATAGTTTCTAATAAAAAGCTCGTTGCCCTTTTCCGCCTTGCCCTGCATGTAATTGTTCATCCCATATTGCAGCGTCCACTCCTTGATATCCGCGAAGCTGAATAGGTCGCGGATAACTGGCGAATCGTCATAAGTTATCAACCACTTGTGCGAACAGCGGCGCATATTTTCGGCAAAGCGCTCATGGTCGAAACTGGTATGCAGCTCGCCGTTGACGCCATAGAGTCTGGATTGTGTAGCCTTCCAGTAGGGTGGATCAAGAAAGATGAAGACATTGTCGCCCTCGCAGTGCAGCAATGGTTCGTAATCGCCATGACAGATTTCCACGTCTCGTAGCAGTGGTTCAAGCCGCTGCAATCTGACAATCGAAGAGTCCGTGAATCGGCCCTCGTATGAGCCACGCGAATAACCGCCTGAATCCACCATGCCCGAAAACGTGATGCGGTTCAAAACAAAAAAACGCACCGCCCGCTCCAACTCATTGCGCATCGTGTCGGGAGCGTGCAGATGGCGCCATAGCTCCCTGCCGTTGTTGAAGCCGTCCTTGAAGACCTTTACGCCATGTACAAGTTCGTTGATGTTCTGTTGCGCCGCCCGCCAGAAATAAATCAGGTCCTCGTTCAAGTCGTTTATCACATAGCGCCGAATCTTGCGGTCATAAAGGCATTTCATTGCCAAGAATACCGAGCCGCCACCGAGAAATGGCTCACGATACTCCTCAATGCAAGGTGGTAAATCCTTCAGAATCTGTCGAATAGCGCGAGATTTGCCGCCGGGGTAACGCAAGGGGCTTTTGACGGTCGTCATCGGCTTCGTGTCATCTTTAATCTCTGGCCTTGACTCTGCCACGCGCTTTTCGTTTAGCGGCCCCATTTAGCTGTCGCTCTTGCGAAGCGGAAATCGTTTAGTCTGTGAAGTCTACATTTACTATAGTGTCTTCAACTGGCAATGTGGGATGATCCTCTCCCAGACAGCGGCAGACCCGCCACAGCCGCGCACTTACAAACCATCAAGCCCCACCCAGCCGCGCCTGCAAACCCGCCAGCGCCTCATCGAGCGTCAACTCGCCGGCGAAGTAGGCGCGCAAGAGTTCATTCGACGCCGCGTAGTACACCGGCGCCTGCGGATGCAGATCCAGCGCGATCGCCTGATCCTGCAGCTTTGGAACTTCGCGCGCGAAGGCATTCAGCGCGACGGCGACAACTTCGTCATCAGTCTCGAAATCGATCCCGCTCGCGGCCAGGTCCTCCCGCGCCGGGATCGTCAGCGTGCGCGCGGCAAACTCGGCGCTGACTTCCGGCTGCAGCAAATACGCGAAGACCTTCGCCACCGCTTCACTGTCATTCGTGTCAGCATAAGCCACGAGCATAGTCGCCTGCGCCACGCCCGTGCCGCCCGCTGGACCGGAGGGGTTCGCGACGATTGCCCACGCGAAGTCATCGCCGACCTGCGCCGCCACTTCTTCCACTTTCCAACTGCCGCAGATGTACATCACCGTCTCGCCGCGGACGAAATAATCTTGCGACTTGCCCGTGCCCAGCAGCGTATCCGCCGGCGTCTTGCCCGCTTCCATCAACCCGTGGAGGATTTGAAGAAATTCGCGCAAGCCAGCGGCATCGGGAAGCGTCAGCCGACCGTCCTCGTCAATGTACTCGGCGCCCAGGCTCATAGCGGGACCGACCAAGCGATGATCCTTGTTATCCACCGACAGCGCATAGGAGGCGTCCGTCGCCTGCACGACCTCGTCCAGCGCCGTCAGCCAATCGTCCCAGCTCGCGCCCTCGCCCGGCAGCGTCACGCCCGCCTGCTCAAACAGCGATACGTTGACAAAAGGGGCGACCACGCCCAAGGCATCGGGGAAGGCGTAGATTCCCCGGTCGTCGGGGAGAACGCGCAGAAACTCAAAGTAGACTGGGCGAAAGTTTGCGGTCAGCGCCTCGCCGAGCAGCGGACGCAAATCAACATAAATGCCCGGCATCCAGCCGCGCTTGGCGCGCGCGATATCGTAGGCCGCATCGGCGTCATACGCTGCTTGCAGTCGCTCAAGCTGGTCTTCTTCGGCGGTCACGTCGACAACAACTTGGATGTCCCGATTCTCTTCCGAGAAGCGCGCCAGCAAGTCTTCATAGACTGCGCATTCGTTACCGTCCTCAAAGCAGAGGAAGCGCAATGCAACCGTCTCCTGCGCCAGTGCGTATGCGCCGGACAAAACGATCAGCGCGGGGAGAAGTAGAAAGCACAATGCCCGTTTCATATTCGCCATCCATTCACTTCGCGAAAGCAGATCGGATCAAGTCCAATAACCATTGTCGCATATTTGGGCAGAGGATGAGCGTTGAAAACTGGCATACTGTAGGGTGACCCAAGGGTCGACCCTGCAGTTCGCGCGGGTCGGCTCGGCACAATTTGACAGTCCGCTACTTCATGCCCGTTGTGGCGATGCCGGTGGTGATGTATTTCTGCAAGAATCCAAAAACGAAGGTGATCGGCAGCGCGGTCAGCACCGTCATCGCCAATATCAGATCCCACTGTATCGTGAGATCGCCCTGAAAAGTCTCCAGCCCGACCTGCAAGGTGAACATCTCGTCCCTGGTCATCACGATTTTGGGCCAGAGGAAATCGTTCCAGCGCCAAATGGTGGAGAAGATCGCCAGCACGGCCAGCGCCGGCGCCGCCAGCGGCAGGATCACCTGCCAGTATATTCGCCATTCGGTCGCGCCGTCGATCCGCGCTGAATCCAGCAGCTCATCGGGAATCGTCAGCATATACTGCCGCAGCAGGAAGACGCCGGTGGGCGTGCCAATGGTCGGGATGATGATGCCGATCAACTGATTGTTCCAGCCGAGCGCGGTGATGAGCAGGAAAGCCGGCACCAGGATCACAGAAAGGGGCACCATCAGCGTGCTGATGATCAGCATAAAGATGAAACCGCGGCCGCGAAAACGATACTTGCTCAGCGCGAAGGCGGCCATGCTGTTGACAAAAAGGGTCAAGATCGTCGCTGAGGCAGTGACGATGACGCTATTCGCCAGATAGCGCCAGAAGTTGAAACTCTCGATGCCGCGCGTATAGTTGTCGAGGCTGAAGCGCACATTTTCGACCGGCGCGCGCTCGTTCAGTTTCACTTTTGTGATGCCAGCCTCGGGGTCGGCCGGGTCAATCATCTGCGCTTCCAGGCCGACGCGCCGCACTTGCGCCAACTGCGCGACCGAACCATCCGCGAGCGTCACATTATAGAGCGGCAGCGGCTCATCGTAGCCTTCAACAGCCACCAGCTCCTGATGATAAGGAAGGAAGCGGGGCGGGAAGCGCTTGATATCGCCAGAACTCTTGAACGAAGACATCAAGAGCCAGAGCACCGGTCCAAACATGACAATGACGCCGAGCAGCAGATAGCCGTAGGTGAAAAACGAGCGGCGGCGCGCCGTGCTGAAGAGCCAATTCAATACCGCCCCTATCGCGTCAAACAACGCTTGCAAGAGCGCGGCAAGCGGATCCAGCGCGCCCTGTTTGAATGCCGTCCACCACCGGCCAGCCAAGTTGTCGCCTGCGATTCGGCTCTGCGCTGCCCCTTCCTCATCCTCCTCCAAGCCCGTGCCTTGCACGCGAATCTGGATGATCGTCAACACAATCAACACAGCGGCCATCACCAGCGAGGTCGCCGCCGCCAGGCCAAATTCACGGAAGGGGCTGGCGAAGCCGTTGTTGTAAATGTAATGCACGACGTAAAGCGTCGCCGAGCCGGGTCCGCCGCCGGTGAAGGCGAATACGACGTCAAATATCTGCACCGCGCGGATGGTTGACAAGACGATGACCACCAGCATCGTCGGCGCCAGCAGCGGCAAGGTAATCGAGCGGAATGAGAGCCAGCCGCTCGCGCCATCAATGGCGGCCGCTTCGTATAGATCGGCGGGAATAGCCTGCAAGCCGGCCAGCAGAATCAGCGTATAGAAGCCCATCAAGGACCAGACGCTGACCATCACCACCCAAAAGCGCGCCCAATTGCGATCGGTGAGAAAGCGCAGTTTCTCCCCGCCCATGCCTACAACGACCGCGTTGAACAGGCCATTCTCTTGCAGCATCCAGCGCCAGATCATCGCCACCACAATTGGCGAGAGCAGCACCGGGTAAAAGAAGACGCTGCGGAAGAAGCCGCGCGCCCGAATCCGCCCATTGAGCACGACCGCAGTCAGCAATGACACGGCGATCATAAAGGCGACCTGTGTCACAACGAAGCCGGCTGTATTGAGCACAGCCGCGGCGAAAAGATCTTCGTCGCAGGTGGCCGGGCGCAAGAAGTCGCCGCAGTCAAACAAGCGCTCCAGGTTGGCGGCGCCGACGTAGGGCCGCTGATTGAGGAAAAGCTTGTCGCTGCCGGTGAAGGTATAAACGAAATTGAACAGCATTGGGAAGAGGACAAAGATGGAAAAAACGATCATATTTGGCGCGACGAAAATATAAGCCATTCCGGTCACGCCGGTGAATTTCTGGAGGCGCGAAAAGAAACCGTCAAAGAGGCTGACGGCAACGTCGACGAACAGAGCCAACGGGTTTCGCGGCGGACGTTCTGTCCTAGAATTCAGTTGAGCCATCATGGTCGGTTGTCGGCGAGAAAGTGATTGGTATTCCGTAGCATGGGTGGGCGAGCCGCCGGCTCGCCCGTACATTGTTTGCGCTTGGGTGGGCGGCCCGAGGGTCGCCCCTGTTTACGTTGCACGTTGCAGGAGGGCGATACCGCGTAACGCCCCTACACGTTTGCGCTTTGATCAAGATCCGTAGGGGCGAGGCGGTGACTCGCCCACAG
>WTGC01000128.1 GCA_011523705.1 Chloroflexota bacterium
GGCGACAAGAGCAACTGGTGGGCGACCTACGCGCTTTGGGTATTCGAGCTATTCGGGCACCGCAATTCCCGGATCATGGATGGCGGGCGCCTGAAGTGGGTGGAAGAAGGGCGCGAACTCACGCGCGATAAGCCGAGCATCAGCCCAACAAGCTACAATGCGCCCGAGCGCGATGACAGCCAGATCCGCGCCTTTCGCGATGGTGTGCTGTCGCATATCGGCGAAAACGGTCAATTGGTCGATGTGCGCAGCCCGGGCGAATTCGCAGGCGACTTGCTGCACATCCCCGGTTATCCGCAGGAAGGCGCGGTCCGTGGCGGGCACATCCCCGGCGCGAGCAGCTGCCCCTGGTCGCGGGCGGCAAACGAGGACGACACCTTCAAGGACGCGGCTCAACTGCGCGCCATCTATAACGACGAGTTGGGATTGGACTCGTCCGCGTCCACCATCGCTTACTGCCGCATCGGCGAGCGCAGCAGCCATACCTGGTTCGTCTTGACTTACCTGCTTGGATTCAGCGATGTGCGCAACTACGATGGCTCCTGGACGGAATGGGGCAACAGCGTCGGCTTGCCCATCGAGAAGTAGTCAACATTCGCAAGGGCGGGGAGGGGCTGCGCGCTTCCCCGCGAATCCCTCCAGCCAAGTGACGCCTATGGCAAACTATCCCTCCAAGCTGCAGGAATACCTTGACGACTTCGGTTTTATTGTATCGCGCGAGGACCGCGTTGATTACCTGATCGATATCGCCGATGAATTCCAGCCGGTGCCGGCGTCCATCGCCAGCAAACCCTACGACGAAGCGCATCGCGTCATCGGCTGCGAGTCGGAGGCTTTTGTCTGGGCGATCGACCGACCGGATGGCACGCTAGACTTCTACTTTGATGTGCTGAATCCGCAAGGGCTTTCGGCGATGGCGATGAGCGCGATCCTGGATCAAGCCTGCTCCGGCGCGCCGCTCGATCAGGTGGCGGCAATCACCGGCGAAGTGGTCTTCACCTTTTTCGGCAAAGATATTTCCATGGGCAAGGGACGTGGGCTGACCGAGCTCATCAACGCGGTCGTGTTCCAGGCTAGACAGCGTCTCCATTCTGATTGATGGGTTCCATGCCCAAGAAAGAGTCGCTGGGAGCGCCCTGCGTGTACACCGCCTCGGTGCCCAGCATGCCGCGATAGGCGCGCGACGGCTCTGAATCCGGGATGACGGCCGCGCCCACCTTTTCGTAGTAGCCGACCGGACCCGCCCCGCCGATGATCGCATACATATAGCCGGCGTCGCGCATGGCGTGCAAGGTCGCCAGCAAGAGCGCTGTACCGATGCCATTGCCCCGTTCGGCCGCGTCCACGCCGGTTGGACCGAAGAAATTCTTGAAGGTCGTATCGTAGCAGGCGAAGCCCAAAATCTGATCGCCCCGATGCGCCAGCATAACTGTGGTCGGATGGACCGAAAAGCCCGCATCCGCTTCGCTAACCCAATACTCGCTGAAGTGTTCGCGGATCCAGCCGAGCACCAGGAATTTCTCCGGCGTCATCACGCGGCGAATATTGACGCCAAGGGCGCGCTGGCTCGCGATCGCGGGTTCGAGCGCCGGCAGATCGTATAGCTTGACTATCATATCTGGCATGGCTCACACGCTCCTGTCTAGCGTCGTTCTAAGCTGCCGATCCGGTTCTCAAGCATCAATGTACAAAGACTTGCAATTACAGTTTACCTAGTTTTCCCGTTTCCGCTTGCTTATCTGGCGGCACTCTGAGCTTGGCATGGCAGCGGAACGAACGACGGACTATGATTAGCGCTGGTGGACACTAAGGAAGCGAGCGAATCCATGAGCCTTCGACCCGAGACCAGAGCCGTTCACAGCGCGGCGACCGATCCCAGCAGCGGCGCCATCGTGCCGCCGATCGTGCTCAGCACGACTTTCGAATATGAGACGACGGGCTTAGAGCAGGATCCCGATCAACTCATTTATACACGCTGGCAGAATCCCAACCGCGCCGAGCTGGAGAGCACGATGGCCGCGCTCGAGGGCGGCGCCGTCGCTCATGCTATATCCAGCGGCTCAGCGGCGATGCTCACCATCTTCCAGGCGCTGCGCCCCGGCGATCACATTGTCTCGAGCGACGACATGTATTTCGGCATTCGCGTGCAGTTGAATGAATTCTTCGCGCCCTGGGGCTTGGAGACAACCTATGTCGATATGAGCGACCTGGACGCCGTGCGCGCGGCCATGCGCCCGGAGACGCGGCTGGTCATCCTTGAGTCGCCGACCAATCCGATGATCCGCCTTGCCGACATCGCGGCCATTGCCGACATCGCCCACGAATACGAGGCGACGCTATTAGTCGATAACACCGTGGCCACGCCGGTCGCGCAGAATCCGATTCAGCTCGGGGCTGATATCGTAGTGATTTCGTTGACCAAGTACATCGCGGGCCACCACGATGTGCTCGGCGGCGTCGTCATTTTCGCGGCGGAAGACGAGCTGGCGCAGCGGGTTATGCGGCTGGTGCGGATTGGCGGCGGCGTACTGTCGCCGATGAATTGCTGGCTGGCGGCGCGTGGGCTGCAGAGCCTGTCGCCGCGCGTTCGCGCCCACAGCGAGAGCGCGCTGGAGGTGGCCTGTTTCCTGGCGGAGCATCCCAAGATTGAGCGCGTGCTCTACCCGCACCATCCCAGCCATCCGCAATATGAACTTGCGTTGCGGCAGATGGCAGTGGGGAGCGGCTTAATGTCGATATTGGTCAAAGGAGGGCGCGGATCCGCTATTGAACTGGTGAATCGGCTGCGGCTCTTCACCAGCGCGACCAGCTTCGGCGGCACGCACAGCTTAATTGAGCATCGCGAATCGATCGAAGAAGGCTCGGCGACGCCGGCTAACTTGCTGCGCGTTTCAATCGGGCTGGAGCATCCGGCCGATTTAATCGCGGACTTGCAGCAGGCGCTGGCGTGATCTATCACATCACCAAGGGCTCAGCTTGGGCGGAAGCGCAGAAACGCGGGAGTTACCGCGCGGCATCGCTGGTAAGTGAGGGCTTCATACACTGCTCGACGCGCGATCAACTTCTCAAAGTAGCTAACAGATTCTATTGCGGCGAGACCGACTTGCTCGTGCTGTGCATAGACGAAGGCAGACTCGGCGCCGAACTGCGCTGGGAAGCGCCCGCCCATCCGCAACCGACTGGAACGGTCGCGAACCTTGTTGAAGCGCTCTTTCCGCATCTGTATGGTCCGCTGAACCTAGATGCTGTGGTCGCCGTCCACGAACTCCGAGAGGGAGCGTCCGGCTTTGCCCTGCCGCCGGGATTACCTTGACGACAGAAACCTACTCTAACCGACGCCGGTCGCCCTAGCGCTGTATTCCCAAAGGCGCTTCTGCTGCTCGTGGTCGTAGGAGTTGTCGCTAGACTGCTTCTGCTGTTTCTCGTGCCAATATTTGCCGCTGATGCCCGCGACTTCCGCTGACGATGCGAGGTAGACGAGGGTCTCGGCGCCTTTCTGCGGTGAAATCCCAAATAGTCTCTGCGCCAGTTTGATAATGCCGGACCAGAGACGACCGGTGTTGTGCCCGAAGCCGGTAGAGACCAGTCCGGGATGCAAAGCGTTGACGGTTACCGCCCTGTCCTCCAGCCGCCGCGCCAACGCATAGGTAAATTGCACATTCATCAGCTTGCTGGCGCCGTAGCTATTCATGACACTGTAGCCGCTTTCGTCGCGCAGGTTGTCCAGGCGCAAAGTGGCGTTTCGATGCGCGCTAGACGAGACGTTGATGATGCGCGCCTCGCCCTGCTCCTCCGCCGTCCGCATTAAAATATCAAGCAGAAGGTTGGTCAGCAAATAATAGCTCAAGTGGTTGAGCGCAAAGGTCATCTCGTAGCCGTCGACCGATGTCTGAAATTGGGAAAAGACAGCGCCGGCGTTGTTCAGCAAGACATCCAGCCGATCATACTTGGAGCGGAATTCATCAGCGATGCGCCGAATCTCGTCTATGGAAGAAAGATCCGCGACCAGCATGTCAATTTTGGAGCTGCCGCTCAATATCTTCAGGTCCATGCTGACTTTGCGCGTTTTGATCGGGTCGCGGCCGACGATGACGACCTCGGCGCCCATATTCATGAGTTCGAGCGCCGCCTGCACCCCAATGCCGTTGGTCGCGCCGGTGATGAGAACGCGCTTGCCAGTCATCATCATACTTCCTCCATATACGCTGATCGGACTGTCCAAAGGGCTCGCTCGTCAGGCTGAGAGAAACGCGCGGGCGACTCACAGAGTCGCCCCTACATATCCCATATTTGTTGTTTCATTGACTGCAACTAGTTGAGTCTTGACGATCGCTTCTACGTATTCAAACTACTCCTCGTCGTCTCCGTAGCTGTGCCCGCCGAAGATCGCGCGAATCTCGGCGGCCGACTTGGCGGCCTGCAAAGCGCTCATTCTGGCGGCTTCTTCTTTCTGCAAGGCGCGCGCGTTGGTCAGCACCGCCTCCAGCTGATCGGCGGGGAATTTGCAGGCGCCGTTTTCGTCCATGTGAATCAGCTCGCCCGGTGCGACATCCATGCCGCCGACCGCGACCGGCACATTGACGGCATGCACCGCCATCGCGCCATGGCCCGCCGTCACGCCGCTCAACATATACTGAAAGTCCATTTCGCGGATCTCGTCCAGGTCGCGCGAGGGACCGTTCGACAGCAAGCCGACGCAGCCCAGCGCCTTCATCGCCGAGACCATATTGCCGCCGGCCAAGCCCACCTTGTCGGCAATCTCGGCTGGGAACTTTTGCTCGATCACCAGCACCGTCGGCTGCGGCGACGCTTCCATCGCCTCGAGCACGTCCACGAAGCTGAGACGTGAATAATTCGGATCGGGCAGGCCATAGACGCAAGTGACGGCATAACCGACGCGGCGCCCCAATTCGGGATACATGCAGCGGATCGACGTGTCCGTGTACCAATTCTCGCTCCAGGGATTGTAGAGCCCCAAACATAACGGCGAGTCCGGATATGTCGCGACCACATTGGTAATCGATGGCGTATCGAAATTCTTCAGTTCTTCCAGCATCTGTCTTTGATTCATGCGTCCCTGCCTCACCATTCGGTCATAGCCGAGCATTGTACATGGCGTCTCGGCATTGCGAACAGGTTTCGCTTTCGCTTAGCGGAGCAATCACGCCAGAAAACGGCTATCGTCTGCAACAGCGTTAGCAGCAAAAATTACCACCCAATACACCGAAAGAGAAAGAGAAAGAGAACACCGAGAATAGCTGTTGGAAGTGCTGGTTGGCAGCGACAGCTTCTGCCTTGGGGCGGCGGCAATAGTTGCGAAAAGGTCGCAGACATACCTAATTCTCTGTGCTCTCATATGAACTCGGTGTCCTCGGTGGCAAAAGAATTGTCGTGCGATTGCTCAATTTCGCGCGCCCTAATCCGGGGCGTCTCGCCGCGAGTGTTTCGCATTCAACGTGAGGCGAAAGACGGGAAGGATCGGCAGCAGCAAAAGCGCCGACAGCGAAATCGCCAGCCGGACCGATGAGAGCAAGCCAATTGCGCCGACGACGGGTCCACCCGCGATTTGCCCGAAAGCGTCGGCCTGCCCTTGAATCGAAAGCACGGTGGCGCGGACGTTGGATTCGGTATGCTGATTGATCCAAGCCTCCATCAAGGGATTGCGGACCGCGCGCGCCGCGCCCGTCAGCCACAAGCCGAGCAGCACGAGCGCAATTCTCTCGGCGAGGACGAAGAGAAGCACACTACCGATCAGCGCCGCGTAGACGCCGATCAGGGTCAGCACGACCCGCCTGTTGTCGGACAAATCGAGACGCCTCCGCAGAACCTCGGTCGCCGCCAGCGTGAGGGGCATGGAAACAGCGCTGATGACGCCGAACCACAGGATTTCGTCGAAGGGCCCCAATTGCGGCAGCGTAAAGTTGCCGAGCAGATGCGCCGTCCAGAGCCGATCGAATCCTTCGCTGAAAGCGCCATGAATCACAGTAGCGAGCAGGATCAGTAGCAGGATGTGACGGCGTCGTATCAGCGATGCGCCGGCGCGAAAGGTCGCAAAAAACGTCCGCCAAGATTCTCGCTCGTTCGCGGTACGTCCTTGGAATCCCGATTCCGGCATAACGGCAATCAGAATCGCCGACAAGAGCAGAAGCAGCAATCCTCCGGCGACGATCGTCAGCTGCAAGCTGATGCTCGCCAGCGCCACGCTAAAGAAGATTGCCGAGAAGCTGGCAAGCTGCGCCACCTGCGCCGCTCGCAAAAAGGCGGCGCCCGCCCGCGCCTGGCCGATTTCATCGACGATCCATGCTGAAGTCGCTCCGCTAAGACAAGTATAGCCGACACCCAGGATAATCCGAGACAGGAGCAGCGACCCGAAGAACGGAAAACTGCCTTCGACTATGAAACCGCAGCCCAAGAGAAAGAATCCCAAGATGACGGATAAGCGCCGACTGTAAACATCGGCAATCACGCCTGTGGGTATCTCCATCAGGAAGGCGGTTAACTCAAGCGTCGTGCCGATCAGGACCAGTTGCAGGGGATTCAAGCCGACCTGCTTGATCTGAAACACTATGTTGATCGTGAACACCGTCGTCAGGGCAAATGCCTGCACGGCCGTGAAGACCAGGAATAGTTTATAAGCGTCCGCCTTGGGAAAGAATGATTTCGGCGCCACTAAAATCTCGCAGTCATAGGGTCGGCGTGGAGCGGCGCAGGATACCAGTTTCGAGGAAGACTTTCAATTCTTCGCAGCGTCCGGCGATGAGAGCGGGCGCAACCTCGCGCAGTTCCGGATTGTCCATATTAGAGAGCAGCCAGCGAATCGACGCAAGCTGCCGCGCGGAGATGAATGTCTCCAGCAGCGCCCGATCGCCTTTGTCCAAGCGTCTGACTGATGTGTATCCGCGCCACATCGCGTCTTCGAGCAGGCAATAATCGGCTGCTCGTTCGCCCTTCAACTGCCAGAGGAGCGGCGCCAGGTCGTAGAGATAGAAGCCCCAGCCGCAGTACTCGAAGTCCAGCGCGGCCATAGAATCCGCTCGGAACAAGATATTCTTCGCCAGCAAATCGGCGTGTATCAAGCCCATCGCATCAGGCTTAGTCGCCAGCTGAGACATCGTCGGCCGCAGCTGCCGCGCCACCTGATCGAGGATGCCGTTTTGTTCCGCGCGCAGCGAGACGCCCTCTGATGGCGAAGCGTAGGGAGAATCGTCGCCGAACAAGCCGTCCCAATCCAAACGCGGTCCCTCGAAGTCTCCGGCAGACCTGAATTGGGCTTGGCTGTGCAGCGCGCCCAGGTATGCGCCGATGCGATTGACGTCGTTCGCGCTCAAATCTCGCGCTGTTTTGCTCTCGCCCTCGATATATTCAAAGATCGCGGCATGGACGACTGAGGACCGAGGCAGCAAATCATGCCGTAATTCAATCGACAGTTTCTCGCGACCGGCAACCAGCGCCACGATTGGGCATGGCGCCAATAGATGCGTTTCGCGGCGGATTGAAGTCAGCCACTTCAGCTCAGACCGCAGCCGGGCGGCATCTGTACTGCCCGGTGGATACAAGCGCAGCACATAATCGGCATCGCCTGCGATGACGCGGAAAACTACGTTGCTGCCACGCCCCAGCCAGCGCATCTTCTGCGGCAGGATGTCCCAGCGCTTCAACGCGCCGTGAGCGATTTCCAGCCACAGCTGCCGCTGCTGATCTATTGTTCGGTTCTCACAGTTGGTCATTCAGCAGTCCGCGACAATAATTATCGGCCCAAATGCCGTCGACTGACTTCGAAAACTACGTTTGGATTTGGCTGTAGGCAATGTCTGATAGAATGAGGCAGGCAAGTTCAGTTGGAGCGCTCCATGCGGAAATGGATGATGCTGGCCGGTTCTTTCGCTCTCGCCGCCATACTCGATCAAATCACGAAGTCTTGGGCGCTATCCAACTTGATGCTGTACGAGAGCATTCAGCCGCTGCCAGCGCTGGCGCCCTTCTTCCAGTTGACGCGCAGCAGCAACACCGGCGCCGCCTTCGGCCTCCTGCCAATGGCGGGCGATGTCTTCCTCATCCTCGCGCTCTGCATCGTTGCCGCTCTGCTGTGGTACCTGCGCTCGCTGCCGGCGGAATCGCGCCTGGCGCCCTTCGCCATCGGGCTGGTCATCGGTGGCGCCGTCGGCAACATCATTGATCGCCTGCAGCACGGCCACGTCGTCGACT
Organism: Chloroflexota bacterium; assembly: GCA_011523705.1. Taxonomy (GTDB): domain Bacteria; phylum Chloroflexota; class Anaerolineae; order Aggregatilineales; family Phototrophicaceae; genus UBA6055. The sequence goes on from WTGC01000128.1 coordinate 8,206, forward strand.
TCATCCATTATCAGATCCCGAATTTGATCTCGAATGTTTCCAATCTGGCCGATCACGCCATCGTTCTAGGCGTCATGCTGATATTCGCTGAAAGTCTCTGGCGAGAGCGCAGCGGCCGGGAGGCGCAGTCGGCGCCGCGCGCTATGGATCAGGCGCGCGAACCGGAAGACGCTACATGATCTTTTCCAGTTCGATTTCGTCGCGTATCGTGATGCCATTCAGGCCAGTGATTGGGATCTGCGGCTTGATGCGCCGCGCGTCGGCAATGGCGTTCCGGTGCACGGATACCAGTTCATAACCGCGCTTTTGCCAGAACTTGAGCGCATCGAGATTGTCATTGGTGGTGACGAGCCAAAGCCGCTTTATGCCCGCCTCGCGCGCCCATTCCTCGACCGCTTCCACAAGCGCGCTGCCGACGCCCATCGCCTCGTCCAAACTGTCCAAGGTCGTAATCTCGCAATCCCTCTCGCCGATATGCACCGTGATCAAGCCAATATTTTCCGCCGGGGACTCTTGTTCGATTTCCTCTGCTTCCCCTTCCGCGCCGCGTTCCGCCATGAAACCCGGCAGCAGATGTCCGTAGACGGCTTTCCCGCGCGAGACGATTTGCGTCGTTCCCCACCGTTCATCCAGGAAGTGAGCAACCCACTCGCGATCGGCGCGTTCAAGGGGGCGAATGGTGAAGTCGGTCATCGCCAAGACCCCTAACTATTCATTTCACTACAGCGACAATTATAGCCCGACTTCATTTAGTTGGAAACTTTCGCGAGCCGGCGCGTAAACTGGCTCAAATCGACACAGGATTTGCAATATCGGAGTCAACATGGCGCCGGGTTGCGGCTGCCGGCATGGCCTGGCGAAGTGTTGAGCAGGAGTCGCTCTCTAAACTGGCTGCCGTCAGACAAGTCGCTTGAACTCGCGAATCCATGACTGACAGTGGCTTCCTCGCCGGTCTTCCGTTTTGGCGAATAGCGCCTCCACCGACTTCATCCAGTCCAGCGCCGCTAGATTGTCGCCCAGCCGATGATGGACCATGGCCAGAAAGTAGTGAGTCTCGGCTCGCTCTGGCTGCGCGGCCAAGGCATTGGTGAAATAGTCGGCCGCCCGCTTCCAATTCTTGTCACGGTAGGCGATCACGCCTAGTCCATAATTGGCGAGCATCTCATAGGGCTGCAATTCAAGCGCGCGCCAGAAGGCTTCTTTCGCCGGGTCAAGGTCTTTGCTTTCTAGCAGAAAAAGCCCCTGAGCCGCATGGTATTCGGCGTGGCTCGGCAGCAGCGCAATCGAGGCTTCAATCTCTTGCATCGCCGTCTTTATATCTTGTTCGCCAAACGCATGTAGAGCGGCGCGGTAATGCTCGTCAGCCTGATATCGAGCGACGCCAAAGGGCCTCTTTAAGGCGGTCAGGTCTAAGCCTATTGACATATCACTTGCAGGATCCCGGTGAGGCAAACTGCATCAGGATGGCAGCAACTCGTCGTGACATTCTAACTGTAAATTTGGCCGGTTCTGCGCGAACTGTCAGCGCTGACGACATAAGTTCCGGCCAGCTTGTCGTGCCAACTCTGGTTATTGCCGTCGAAGATCGCCCAGATATAGCCCAAGCCGAAGAGCAGCGCGCTCACGTGATAGCCAATCGCGCGAATGAAGGCATCGGTATCGGAAAGCGCCGAGCCATCCTTCTTGACGACGCGGATCCCGACAACTGATTTGCCGGGGGTCTGCCCTTCGCGGCGCGTCCAGAAATACCAGTGATAAACGACCGGCAGCGCTAAGGCAACAAATTGCACAAGCGGGCCGTCAAAACTACCACCCGCTCGCCCAAGGACAAATATTGGAACGGTCGCGCCCAAGGCGAGGATGATGCCGTCTATGAAGCTGGCCACGAAACGCGACATGATGCCCGCCAACTGGGCGGATTCCTGCGCGACATACTGACTATGTTTGGTTTTCTCTTGCATTTGGACTGTATCTCCCGAAACTCGCGCCATTTACAACAGCTTGCATGGGCTACCCACTGACAACAAGTGTACTATCAGAGCACGCGCGCGGTCAAATGGGCTCTCATTGCGCTGCGGCTCTCAATCATGCAATCCGTAAAGAATCGCCGGGTTAGTCTCTTCCTCGAATTCCTTCAGGTTGGCGATTGTGAGATGACCGTGCTGATAGAGATATTCGATATGGGCGCCGGCTTCTTCAATGGCGAGAAGGATATGATAACCCTCAACATCGGGATACATCGCCTGGGAAATCTCGCTGATCGTCATCGGCGCGCCATGTTCGCGCATGATTCTGCGGATGCGATCCAGCTTGCGATTATGGCTGGCGCGGATGGCGTGGATCCGTCCGTAAAGATCGTGAATGGCATCTTCATGCCCGCCCAGGGCGAGGCGTATCCCCTCGTAGCGCAGCAGCTTGCGCAGCGAATCGGCGTAATGATCCAAGCCCATATAATGGGTGATGCTCTCCGGAGACTGGTGCGGCGTCGTGCGTGACAAGACGTGATCGGCGCTGAGCAGAATATCGCCCAGCCGAATGCAGACCTGCCCCGGACAATGACCCGGCGTGTGAATGAACTCCATGCCGTCAATGATCCCCTCGTCTTCGAGGCTGAAGTCGACATCAATCGACGTCACATGCTTCTTGGCGAAGCCGTACATGTCGAATAGCGTTTCGCGCAAGGCGGGATTGATGCCGGCGCGCTCGAAGTAGATGCCTAGCGCTTTGGTCGCCACCACCACACGTTCTTCATAATTGGTCAGCACGCGGCGGTCAAGCTCGTGAATGCCCACCTCGGCGTCCGAATGCTCCCTGACGAAAGCCAAGCCGCCAAAATGGTCGATATGACCGTGCGAGATGATGATGCGCTCGATATCTCCCAGCGCGAAAGAGCGACCGAACTTCGCTTGAATCTGCCGGAAACCATGGAGCAAGTCGTCGTTGCTGCGCCCCATGCCTGAGCCGGTGTCGACAAGCGTGAGCGGGCCGGCCCCTTCCAGCACGAAGGCGTATCCCGAGAAGTTGTTAGGGAAGAGAACCATCGGCAAGCGGTAGATATCGACGCCGCTGCTGCTGCGAAAGTGTTCTACTGGCGGTAATCGTTGCATGATAGCCTAGTCTTTACTCCTGTTTTCATTGCCAGAGGCAAAACCCCATCCCCCGCCCCTTCCCCAGCGAGCTAGGGTCGCGTAGACACTGACCGCCGGAAGGGGAGCTAGGCCTTGCGAGCGCGTGACTCATCCAGTTTCGCGTCATTTGTGCGAGGCGCCGGCTTGTGCCTGGGCTGCGGTTCCACTGCGCGTGTATCTGCTGGATGAAGTCATAGAGTTCTGCCGCGACCTTACGCATGGATTCAGCTAGGATGCGGATTGACGCTGCCGGTCGCGAAGCTGTAGAGAATAAAAGCGATATAGGCGCCCAAAAAAACCGCCGCGCCCGCGCGCCCCAGCCGTTGATGGCGCAGGAAGGGTATCAGGAGGACGGCAAAGGCGATCATCACGAGGAACTCGAGCTGCGCCTCCGCGCTTCGAACCGATATTGGCTGCGCAAGAGCGGTCAAGCCCAAGATCAGCAAGAGATTGGCGACGTTGGAGCCCACTACATTTCCGATCGCCAAGTCCGTTTGACCGCGCCAGGCGGCCGAAAGCGAGGCAGCCAGCTCGGGAAGCGACGTGCCAAAGGCGACCAGAGTGATGGCGATAATCAATTCGCTGACGCCCAGCAGCCGCGCGAGATTGACAGCGCCCTCCACCATCATCCGCGAGCCGAAAAGCAGCGTCAGAATTCCGAGCAGCAGCCAAGAGAATTCTCGACCGCGATTCTGCTTGCGGCGCGGCGCTTCGCCCAGATCGACCAGCAGTCGATCGCGCTCGTCCTGCTCGTTCTTCGCCAAACGATAAAGCATCACGTTGAAGCCAACAAAGCCGAGCAGCAGCACGAAACCGTCCAGCCGATCAATGGCGCCATCCAGCGTGATGGTGGCCGCGCCGATCGAGAAGATGATCATGATCGGAATTTCACGCCGCAGCAAAGTCGCTTTGACGCGCAAAGGCGCGATCAAGCCGGTCGCGCCTAATATCAAGCCGATGTTGGCGATGTTGGAACCGATCACATTGCCAAGCGCCAGATCACTCTTGCCGACCAGCGCCGCTTGCATGCTGACGAGAAGTTCTGGCATGGAGGTGCCGACCGCGACGAAAGTGAGCGCGATCACGAGCACCGACACGCCGAAAGACATCGCCAGATTCGAAGCGCCACGAACCAGCCAGTTGCCGCCGAAGAACAAGGCGACCAGCCCGGCGAGGAGCAGAGCCGCGTTCATCAGCATCGACTATTTTCCTCTGGACGAATTGCACGCGGACCAAGCATGATCAGGCATAAATGACATGCTGCAGCAGGAAGCGATCGATTCTGCTGTAGTAGGTTTCGATCGTCTCCGGTTTGCGCCAGCCATGTCCTTCTCCCTCGAAGAGATGGTATTCGTGCGGGATGCCGCGCCGCTTCAACGAGGCGACGATCCCCTGCGACTGGTCTTGCGGAACGACGACATCGTCCGTGCCTTGAAATACGATTATAGGATCGACGATCTTGTCCGCGTGAAAGAGTGGCGAGCGCTGGCGATAGAGATCGGCCGCCTCGGGCAATTCGCCCAGTAGCCAGAAGGTATAGCGTTCTTCAAATTTGTGCGTGTCCATCAGCAAGCCGAATTGATTGGAGACGCCATAAGAACAAATGCCGGCTTTGTAGAAACCCGGATAATCGACCAGCGATTGCAGCACGGTGAAGCCGCCGGCGCTGCCCCCCATGATCACGGCTTTGTTCTCGTCGATCAGCCCGTCCCTCGCCAGATGCTTCACACCGGAAATCGAGTCGATCACATCGTAGACTCCCCAGTTGCCGCGGTGCATATTCATATATGCTTTGCCATAGCCGGTGCTGCCGCGGTGATTGACCAGCAGGACAGCGTAGCCGCGCGTAGTGAAAAATTGGACTTCATTATAATAGCCGGCGCGGCGCTGTGACGTGGGACCGCCATGCACGTTGACGATCAGCGGCGGCAGACCAGCGGGCATGTCTTCTTGCAGCACCGGCGGATAATACAGCCCGTGCACATCGCCGCCGTCGTCGCCTGACCAGCGAATCGCGCGCCCGATCGATAGCTGATCCTCGCGCAAGTTCTCCACGCCCTGCCGGCGATGAACCGTCACCGCCAGGCTCGAATCGACGGAGACGACGCGCGGCGGAATCAAGGCGGAAGACGCGATCATGGCGACGGCGCCGTCCTGCGAAGATACGCTGATCTGCTCCATATCGGTGTAGGCTTCCAAGCCCTCGACTATCTCGATTGCGGACGACGCCAGGTCGTAGCGCCGCAAACTGAAGAAGCCCTGACGATTCTCCAGGTAGAAAATCGAGCGACCCTCGCCGTCCCAGCCGTAGGTCCGCATGCCCTGCGCCCAAGCCGGCGTTCCATGTTCTACCGCATCAAATGTGAGCTGCCTGTGCGCCCGCTCCACCAGATCGTAGAGGTAGATCTGGCTCCAGCCGCTGGCGTCACTGATGTAAGACAGGTAGCGGCCGTCCGGCGAGAATTCGGGCTGGAAGATCGCCGTCTCGATGTCTCCGGCTACCGTCACGATATCCTGCGCCTTTGGCAGTCCGGCGCCGTCAGTCTCAAGCGACACCATTCGCAATTCGGTGCCGTTCCAGGGCATCTGCGGATGATTCCAGGCGATAAAGGCGATGTGCCTTCCCCCCGGATGCCAGGTCGGCTGCATGACGAAATCGGTGCCGTAGGCGAGTTTGCGGGGGAAATCTTCGCCGGCCGCGTCCACGATGGCGAGGCCATCGATATGTTCGTAGCTGTGAACAAAGGCGATCCATTGGCCATCAGGCGAGACGGCGGGCGAAGCGTAACTGCCGAATTCGGGACTGATCGCCCCTGGGGCGCCGCCGGCCAGCGCCTGACAATGGAGCCTGCCATTCGCGGCAAAGAAGACTTTGCCATCGCCGAGCGTAAACGCGCCGCCGCCATAACCAACCCGCCCGGCGACATTCAGCGTCGCGTCAGTCAAGTCGCGCGGCGCCTGGCGACCGGTCTGCGCCTGCAATACACCGGTTTTGGCGCGATTCTCCCACCATATGAGGGTATCCCCCGCATGGCTCCACTGCACATCGCGCAGGCTGAGGCCGCCGGCGATGGACGCGCCGCTGATGGGACTGGCCCAGGCGCCGTATGGTTGGCTCATGGTTTCGCCTTGTTTAGATCTGACCTTGGGTATGGATTTTACCTGACAGCAAGCAAACACAAAATGCCCACTCGTGCGGGCATTCTGCGGCTAAATCCAGTAGCATGAAGTGATTCATTTGGGCGCTGCGTCAACCGGCAATACTATAACCGCCGGGCATTTCGCTGTCAAGCTGATGGCAACGACGTTTATCCGCCGGATTTCAATGGAGCGCGATCATTCGAGCGGTCGATAATTCGTGTCGATCGTGCTGATATGCTGCAAGGCGAAGCGGGCCAGATCGCTTTCCGGCGCGAATTCTTCGGATACGATCTCGACAACGGTGCCCGTTTCCGCCCAATCGTAGAGCTCCTTGGCCCGCCTGTTCAGCGACATGATGCAGCCAAAGGTCGTTGGTTCGTAAGTATAGCCGCCGCCAAGCAAGTTGCCGTTGGGCAGCAGGACCGCACCATGAAATCCATTCATCAAGCCGGGCACTACCTCGTAGATGCCCATGAACCAGAACATCTCCCACTGATTGCAATTGGTCCCCAAATCACTGCAAAGCGCGTAGCTGCTGCCAAATGACTTGGGATTATGCGTCAGAATCTGGAAGACGCCGGGATATGTCGGCGCCTCCTCGCGGCCGGATGAGATCCCCCAACTGAAAAGCAGCTCATTGCTTTCGAAAGCCACCAGCCACTGAGATTGCAGGTCGACGATGATGCGCTTGTGCGGGACCGGATCCTTCGGCAACAAGACATCGCGCGAAGGGATCTGAATCTCTTGCCCGACGACCAGCGCGTTCCAATTCAGTGTCGGGTTTGCATCGCGGATGAGCTCGTACGGGATGCCTCTTTTGCGCCCAATGAGGAAACCGGTGTCCCTTTGTACAACAGAATATGGCTCCGGCAGATAATTCAGACGCAATATGATATCCGGCGTGCCGGCGATGAGCGCCTCCTGCAGCTGGCTGATCGCCTGCAGCTCATCAATGTATCGACCGCCTTTTACCAATTCCACGTTCTGGCTGTCCACGAATTGCCGAAAAGCGCTCTCCCGAACCGCCAGCCCGTTTTCGCCAGCGGCTAGCCATTCGGCCGCCTGGAATTTATCGATCGCAAACGAGAGCATTTGATCGCGGAACGGATCATAGCCTCTTAGGCGAATGCCATCTTGCAGAAATACGATGGCTTGCCCGAGGAATGGCGAGCCGTCCAAGACTGTCGGATTCAGGGGGATGGTCTGCAATTCCAGACGTCTTTGAGAAATAACGCTGGCGGCGTTCTCCTTCAGCGAGCGCAAGCTCTCGGTGACGTCCAGATGGCGCCCGCGCCGCCCCGGCACCGCGATCAACCTTCCGCCCGACCAGCGGTAGCCAGCTTCATACTGCTGCACGTAAACCGCTTCCGTGAAGTCGAGCAGAAGCGATTGCGCCCGGCTGTGCGAAATGATCGGCCGTGGCTCTATGTTGATGCCAAATGGGATGCCGGCCAGCCCGGCCGCTTTGGCCTCATTCGCCATAGACGAAATGTCAATGGACAAGCCGAGTTCATCCGGACGCGCGGTCTTCAAGACTTGGCCGTCAACGGTGATTTCGATTTGGACATCGAATTCCCAATGCTGTCGCAGCGTTGTCTCGGCTTCATCCGGCGTCATTTCGCCGACGGCGACGCCCATCGCGTAGACGTTAGGGAAAATACGCCCGGCCATCAGAAAGTTCGAAACGAAAAATACCACGACTGCCACTGTGACCAGCGCCGTCAGCTTGGCCACGGGCGAACGGCTGGAGAACAGCCAGGCCAAGGCGCGGTGCGTGAATTTGTCTTCGCTGTAAGAAGGGAAATAGCGACGCAACAAGGTGTGCGCGCCGCCTGTTGCCGCGCCGTGCTCCATCATGGCGAGACGGCGCTGCTGGCGCGCCAAGTTGCGGTCACGAGCGCGCTTGGCTTTTCTTCTGCCTAGCTTGGCGGATTCGGCCTTCATCGGAACCAGTTCCTGAATGACGAATACGGTAATCAGGATTCATTGTATTCAAACTGGCGGAAGCGGCAAAGTCGATGGGCGGGCAATCGCGCATTCAGCAAGAGGGCGAGCCCATTCTCTTGTCTTAGAAATGTATCAAAATGCCGCCGGCAACAGAACTCTGATACATTTATTATGCGTCTTTCGGTAAAGTAAGGCGGATGAACTGGCGCGGGATTCTGGCGCCAGCAATCGCGCCGGCCATGTGCGAATCCAAAGCCGCAAACAGCGGCGACCGCTGTTCCGCCGCGCTAAACTCAGTCGACAAGGAATCACGCAGATGATCTATTGGGAGCAGCTGTTGGGCGATACTGAAAGACCACAGACCCAAATTGAAATTGAACTGAACGATGACCTCGAAGAGGAGGGCGCGGCGATCGACTTGCCGGAAGAGTTGCCGATCTTGCCTTTGCGCGGCATGGTCGTCTATCCTCAAACGGCGATCCCACTGACGGTCGGACAAGAACGCAGCATTCAGTTGGTGGATGACGTTGTCGCCGGCAACCGCATGGTGGGCTTGGTAGCGTCTAAAGACCCGAGCCAGGCGACGCCCGGACCCGACCAAGTGCAGACGGTCGGCACGCTGGCCGCCATTCACCGTTTGTTTCGTACGCCGGATGGCACGATCCGCCTGCTGATACAAGGCTTGCAGCGCATCAGCATTGACGAGTTCATCGAGACGGCGCCCTACCTCAAAGCGCGCGTGACCCGAATCCCCGAAGATGAAATCGCCTTCGCCGATGACATCGAGATGGAAGCGCTTGTCCGAAGCATTGTCGATCGCTTCACCGCCCTCGCCGAGTTGGTGCCGAGCATCCCGCAAGAATTGGTCAATAGCGCCTTGAATGTGGAGGATCCGCTGCAGCTGGTTTATTCCATCGCCACCTACGTTCGCATTGAACTTGATGACGCGCAGGCGCTGCTGGAAATGGATCATGTCGGCGACAAAATACGCCATCTGCTGAAGCTGCTCACCAAGGAGTTCGAGGTGCTGTCCCTGGGGCGCAAGATCCAGGAAGACGCCCAGCACGAGATGGAGAAATCGCAGCGCGATTATTACTTGCGCGAACAGATGAAAGCGATTCAGCGCGAGTTGGAGGAAGATGAGGATCAGCAGGAGATCGAGAAATTCCGGCAATTGATTGAAGAGGCCAATATGCCGGAAGAGGCGCGCAAGGAAGCCGAGCGCGAGTTGAACCGACTCTCCAAGCTGTCGGTGGCGGCGGCGGAATATGGCGTGATCCGTACTTACCTGGACTGGATCTGCAGCATGCCCTGGGACCTGCGGACGGAGGACAAGCTGGACATCGCCCACGCGCGGGAGATCCTCGATGAAGATCACTATGGCTTGTCCGATGTCAAAGAGCGCATCCTCGAATTCCTGGCGGTGCGCAAGCTGCGCGCGGAGCGTGAAGACGACTTCGCGGAGAGCGAACAGTTCGACCCGGTCCGGCGGGATCGATCGGGGGCGATCCTGCTCTTTGTGGGACCGCCCGGGGTCGGCAAGACATCACTGGGCGCGTCGATCGCGCGCGCGATGGGGCGCGAGTTTATCCGCATGAGCCTGGGCGGCATTCGCGATGAAGCGGAAATCCGCGGTTTCCGCCGCACTTATATCGGCGCCATGCCGGGCCGCATCATCCAGGCGATCCGCCGGGCGAAGTCGCGCAATCCCTTGATCATGCTTGATGAGATTGACAAGCTCGGCCGCGACTTCCGCGGCGATCCCGGCTCCGCCCTGCTTGAAGTGCTGGACCCGGAACAGAACGCCGAATTCCGCGATCACTACCTGGACGTGGCTTTTGATTTGAGCGATGTAATGTTCATCACTACCGCCAACTCCCTGGATACCATCCCAGGACCGCTGCGCGACCGCATGGAGGTCATCCAGCTGAGCGGCTATACCGAGCTGGAAAAACAGGCGATAGCGGCGCAGTATCTCGTGCCGCGCCAACGGCGTGAGAATGGGCTGCGCAGCGAGGAAATCGCATTCACCGACGACGCTTTGCTCAAGATCATCCGCGATTACACGCGCGAAGCCGGCGTCCGACACTTGGAGCGGGAAATTGGCAAAGCCGCCCGCAAAGTGGTGACGCGGATCGCCGAAGGTACCGTTGAATCCACGCTCGTCGGCGAGGATGAGGTCGCGGAACTGCTGGGCAAGGCGCGCTTCGGGCATCGCAGCGAACTGCAGGATCGCACCGAAATACCCGGGGTCGCCACCGGCTTGGCCTGGACGCCAACGGGCGGCGACGCGCTGTTCATCGAAGCGACCATGATGAAGGGCGGCAAGGGCTTCCAATATACGGGGCAGCTCGGGGAAATCATGCAGGAGAGCGCCAAAATTGCCTATAGCTTCGCGCGTTCGCGGGCTGAGGAGCTCGGCGTTGATCCAGCATTTTATGACGAGTACGACATCCACTTGCATGTGCCAGCTGGCGCCGTACCCAAGGATGGTCCGAGCGCCGGCGTGACCATGGCGACGGCGCTGGCATCACTGCTGACCGGGCGCACAGCCAAAAGCAATATCGCCATGACCGGCGAGTTGACGCTCAGCGGGCAGGTGCTGCCGGTCGGCGGCATCAAAGACAAGGTGCTGGCGGCGCATCGCCTGGGGGCCGACTCGGTGATTTTGCCGCGCAAAAATGAGAATGATCTGGACGATGTGCCCGAGGACGTCCGTGGCGAGCTGAACTTTATTCTGGTGGAACATTTGGATGAGGTGCTGGATGTCGCCCTGGTCGACGAACTGGCGCAGATGGCGCCCGAGCGACAGTTCCACTATTAGGGACTGCGCCAAATACCTGCGCATCGCCGGGATCTGAACATGCCCATCGCCGACTTGCCGACAGGCGCCGCGCTGCATTATGAAGACATGGGTCCCGCGAGCGTTCAGGTTCCGGTGATCCTGCTTCACGGCATGTTGGGCACGGCGCGGATCCATCTGGGTCATGTGATGGATTGGCTGCCCGCGCAGGGCTACCGCGCTATCGGCTTGACCTTGCGCGGCTACGGCGAATCGGGACCGAAACCGCGCGACTTTCCCGATCGCTTTTACCAGCGAGACGCCGAAGACCTGATCGCCTTCATGGACGCGCTGATGATTGAGCGCGCTCATCTCATTGGTTATTCGGATGGCGGCGAGGTCGCGCTGATCGCGGCCGGGCGAGCGCCGATGCGAATCGCTTCTTGCATTGCGATTGGCGCCGTCGGTAACTACACACCCGACCTGCGTGCCGTGTTTCAGCGCATGTATCCGGGCGACTGGATTACCGACGAAGAAAAGCGCATTCACGGCATTCTTGACGCTGCTAGCTTCACCGGCGAATGGCTGCGCGCCATGACGCGGACAATCGACGCCGGCGGCGATGTCAGCTTGAGCCTGGCGCCCGGCATCACTTGCCCGCTGCTCATCATGCTCGGCGATAAGGACAAGCTGAACCCGCGGCGCAATGGCGAGCGATTTGTCGCCGCGGCTCCAAATGGCAGGCTGGCAATGTTTCCCTGCGGGCACGCCGTGCACGACCAGGAGCGCGACGCCTTCTACCGGACGACGCTCGAGCACTTGCGCGCCGCTTCCGTTGAGTGATCGAGGTCGTGATTGTTCTCACTTCCGTCTAGCATGACAATCTATCGCTGCTAGACTGACTGCGTTCCCGTTCACCAGATCGTCACTGGACCTTCATGAAAGCCCTGTTGGAATCTTCGCTTGCGACTCAAGGACCAGCGCGCGCCGGCTGGAAAGCCAATCCAATCATTTATGAAATCAACACCTGGGTCTGGCTGAACCAACTGAGCAGCGAGTACGACCGGCCGATCACCTTGGCAAATGTCCCGGCGCAGGAATTGGAGGCGCTTGCAGCCTGGCAGTTCGACGCCGTCTGGCTAATGGGGCTGTGGCATCGCGGTGCAGCCACGCGTGCGAGCGCGCTCAATTACTTTCACGAGTACCGTCATGCGCTGCCCGATATCACCGAAGCCGATGTGCCTGGCTCAGCCTTCGCCATCTGTGACTATCGGGTCGAGGAACAGCTGGGCGGGCGCGAGGGTCTGGCGCTCTTCCGAGAGCGGCTGCGAGAACATGGCATCAAGCTGATTCTAGATTTCGTACCCAATCATGTGGCGACCGATCACCACTGGCTGTTTGAGCATCCCGAGTATTTCGTCTGCGGCGCACAGGACGACTTTGAAGCGCGGCCGAGCAACTTCTTTGCCATTCCAAGCGCGGCTGGCGAGCAGCTGGTGGTCGCTCGCGGACGCGACCCGTATTTCCCCGCCTGGATCGACACGGCACAGCTCAACGCCTTTCAGCCCGAGCTGCGGCGGACGTTCATCGATATTTTGATTGACATCGGCAATCAGTGCGACGGCCTACGCTGCGATATGGCGATGTTGATGACCAATGACATTTTCCGCGAGACCTGGAACAGCTATGTTGGCGATACGCCGGCGACAGACTTCTGGCTCGAAATCATCCCCGCCGTGCGAAAGGCGCATCCGCAAATGCTGTTCATGGCGGAAGTCTACTGGGATCTCGAACACAAAATGCAGCGGCAAGGCTTCGATTACACTTACGATAAAGGGATGTATGACCGTCTCGTCCTTGGCGAGAGGGGCGATATCAGAGCGCACTTGCAGGCGGACTTGTCTTATCTGCAATCCAACATTCGCTTCATCGAAAATCACGATGAGGCGCGCGCAATGGAAACCTTCGGCGAAGACCGGCAGCGGCCGGCGGCGGCGCTGATTTGCACCCTGCCCGGCGCGACGCTGCTCCATCAGGGACAGATAGAAGGCCGGCGAATCAAGCTGCCTGTACACATCAATCGCGCGCCCGAGGAATCGCCGCGCCCCGCGCTTGAGCGCTTTTATCGGCGCTTGCTGCGCGAGGTCAGCCATCCGCTCTACCACCAAGGGCAGTGGAGCATGATTGAGCCGGAGCCGATTCATCCGGCCGACTATACCCACAATAATCTGCTCATGTACGTTTGGACGGACGCCCCCGACGCTCGCCTGGTCGTGGTTAACTTGAGTGGGGAATGGTCGCGCGCGGCAATTCATCTTGACGCGTGGCTTCGGCTGGAGAATAGAAACTGGCTGCTCTACGACGTCTTGAGCGAATCGTATACGAAGCAGAGCGGCGAGGCGCTGCATGAGCGGGGCTTGCAATTGGAGACGCCGCCCTACGGCGCGCATATCTTTCGCTTCGAACGTGATTCAGGCTAAACTGGTCGTGATCAAAACAGAACTGGACAACTTGGCAAGCCATCCAGCAATCGACAAATGTCAACTGACCAGCTAATCCAGAACCGCTCGAAGGGCGCCAGGCACCTGCTGTTGGTCAGCGGAATCGCCGTGCTGCTCTGGTCCGGCATGGAAGATAGTGACGCCCTGCTGGTCACGCTGTTAGGCGCGCTTCTGGCGACGGCAACGGGACTGATGCTGCTTGCGTCGCCCAGATTTCGCCCGGTGATGGCGCGCGAGAGCATTCCAAGGCAAGGGGCATTTGCCGGCGCCTTAATCGGGACGCTCGCCAGTGTCGCGACGCCGCTGCTGATGCTCTTCAAAGACTTGCGGCACGCTCATATCTACCCCGATTATCCAGCGGGCATGATGCTGGCGACGCTTGAGCGAATGCCGGCTTGGGCGCTGGCCGGCGGGCTGGCCGGCTTTGGAATCGGGCTCTTGCTCAAATTGGCAGACGATCGGCGGGAAAATCGCTGACGCGACCATTGCGCTACGCTGCGCTACAATGGTCTCACACTACGACAAAAAGCTGGCTGGGAGATTCTCTGCAAATGTCCGATTACATCCTTTCGCTGGATCAGGGAACGACCTCATCGCGCGCGATTCTCTTCGACCGAAGCGGCGGCATCGTTCGCAGCGCCCAAAAGGAGTTCAAGCAATATTATCCCCGCCCCGGCTGGGTTGAGCATGACGCCGAGGAAATCTGGGCATCGCAGCTGGAGGTCGCGCGCGCTGTCGTCGCCGATCCCGCCGCCATCGCCGCCATCGGCATCAGCAATCAGCGCGAAACGACCATCATTTGGGACCGCAAGACGGGCGAGCCGATCCACAAGGCCATCGTCTGGCAAGATCGGCGCACGGCTGCGCTCTGCGACCAGCTCAAGGCGGAGGGCTTCGACCAGACTATATTGCAGCGCACGGGCTTGGTCACGGACGCCTACTTCTCCGCCACCAAACTCGCCTGGCTGCTGGACAATGTCGCAGGCGCGCGCGAAAAAGCGGAAGCCGGCGAATTGGCGTTCGGCACGGTGGACAGCTTTCTGGTCTGGAAGCTCACCGGCGGCAATCTTCACATCACTGATGTCAGCAACGCCGCGCGCACCATGCTTTTCGATATTCATCGCGGCGACTGGGCCGACGCCATTCTTGAGCGTCTCAATATCCCGCGCGCGATCCTGCCCACGGTTCGACCTTGCAGCCAGCTTTACGGCGAGAGCGATGCGTCGCTCATCGGCGCTTCAATTCCTATCGCGGGCATGGCGGGCGACCAGCAGGCCGCCACCTTTGGCCAAGCCGCTTATCAAGCCGGCATGGCGAAGAATACCTATGGCACCGGCTGCTTCATGCTGATGAATACTGGTGACGCGCCGCAATCCTCCGCCAACAACCTGCTCTCCACTATTGCCTGGCAAGTTGGCGACGAGGCGATGCAATACGCCTTGGAAGGCAGCATCTTTATGGCGGGCGCCGCTGTCCAGTGGCTGCGCGATGAGATGAAGCTGATCAGAGACGCCGCCGAAAGCGAAGCAATCGCCGCCGAAATCGAGAGCACGGATGGAGTCTATCTGGTGCCCGCGTTCGTCGGCTTGGGCGCGCCCTATTGGGATCCGTACGCGCGCGGCGCCATCGTCGGCTTGACTCGTGGCAGCGGCCGGGCGCAGATCGTCCGCGCCACGCTGGAGTCCATCGCCTATCAAACGCGCGATGTGGTCGCCGCTATGACCGCCGATTCGGGTCTCGCGCTGGAGACGCTGCGCGTAGACGGCGGCGCAGTCGTCAACGACTTCCTGATGCAATTCCAAGCCGATATTCTGGGCGTCCCTGTGCAACGTCCGGCGGTGACCGAAACCACCGCTCTGGGCGCCGCCTACTTGGCGGGACTGGCGACCGGCTTCTGGACGTCTCAAGAGGAGATCGCCGAGCAATGGCAGTCGGAGCGAAGTTTCGAGCCGGCGATGTCGGCTGATCAGCGGGAATCGCTGTACAGCGGCTGGCTGCGCGCCGTCGAACGCGCGCGCGACTGGGCAAGGGTGTAGCCAGGGAATTGCACTAAAATGGTGTCTACTAGAACGATACAAAATCACACTGAAAATTAACTACAGAGGACACAGAGAGCACAGAGACAGGGCATTGAATTGAAAAGCACAAGCCGGTGTAAGTTACTTCATTGACCTACAAGCGACCTTATCGACAGAACAGGGTGTAGTTATTCTATTTGAACTGCGCATTTGGAAGAAGATCGCCGAATGTACACAAACTCTGTGTCCACTGCGCTCTCTGTAATTCAGAAAAAAACGAAGCGATTGCCCCGAGCAGTAGCCCGCGCATAGCTTCGAATGGTTGCGTTTCCGCTATACTAGGTTCATCAGCAACTGGCGAGGCGCATTGATGCTCAAGTTCGTCCTTAGGCGGCTGACCTTTTCCATACCGGTATTAATCGGGATTTTGCTCGTGACCTTTATATTGGCGCGGGCGATACCGGGCGACCCCTGCCTGGCGGTGCTCGGCGAGCGCGCCACCGAAGAAATCTGCGAGACATTTTTCCGCCGCAATGGTCTTGACCAACCCCTGCCCGTGCAGCTGCTGATCTACATGCGCAACTTCCTGGGCGGTGATCTCGGTGATTCGCTGCGCTTTCATCGCCCGGTGATGGAGTTGCTTGTTGATCGGCTGCCCACGACGGTGGAACTCGGCTTCTTCGCCCTGCTATTCGCGATCAGTGTCGGCGTGCCCGTTGGCGTCTTGAGCGCCTATCGACATAAATCGGCGCTTGATGTCGGCACCATGATCGGGGCAAATATCGGCGTATCCATGCCGGTATTCTGGCTCGGCTTGATGCTGGCGTACCTGTTCGCCGTTCTCTTGAAAGACACGCCTTTCGCGCTGCCGCCTTCGGGTCGATTGACGCCGGGCGCCAACCCGGAGCCCTTTTATCTGGTCGCCGGCTGGATTGCCGAGGGCGAAGAACCACTGGAATTCTTGCGCTTTCTATCGCGCATTCATACCTTGAACGCCATCCTCACGCTGAATGGCGAGTTGCTCATTGACGCGCTGCGTCATCTGATCCTGCCGGCGGTCGCGGTCGGCACGATTCCGCTGGCGATTATCGCGCGCATGAGCCGCTCCAGCGTATTGGAAGTGCTCAACCAGGATTATGTGCGGACGGCGCGGGCGAAGGGGCTGCGCGAGCGCGTTGTCGTCGGCAAGCATGCGCTGAAGAACGCGATGCTGCCGGTCATCACCGTCATCGGCTTGAACTTCGGCTTGGTCATCAGCGGCGCCGTATTGACCGAGACGATCTTCAGCTTGACCGGCGTCGGGCGCACGCTGGTGGATAGCATCACCTCGCGCGATTACACGCTGGTGCAAGGCTTCACAGTGGTGATCGCCGCTGGCTTCGTCATCATCAATATGGTGGTGGATATACTATACGGCTATCTCGATCCCCGTATTCGCTTCAACTAGCGGGCGCACAAGGACCCGACTTATGACGAATGCGCCACCAGCGACCATTGAGCTTTCAGACCAATACCGATCGGCCAACTTGTGGCTAGAGGCGCTGCGCAACCTGCGACACAGTCCATCGGCGTTAATCGGATCAGCGGTCATTGGCGCGCTGGTGATCATCGCGGTTTTCGCGCCGGTCTTCGCCACGCACGATCCGATTCAGACGATGATCGGCGTGCCCGGCGAAACGGGCCGCCTGCCGAGCAAGCCGCCCTGCATCCCGATTTTGGGCTGCGAAGAGCCGCAGCACATCTTGGGCCTCGACCTGAACGCGCGCGATCTCTACAGCCGCGTCATCTATGGCACGCGCACATCGCTGTCGGTGGGCGTCATCACCATCAGCCTGTCTATTGTAGTGGGCACGGCGCTGGGGATCAGCGCCGGTTATATGGGCGGACGAGTGGATAATGTCATCATGCGCCTGATGGATGTGGTGCTGGCTTTCCCCGCCCTGCTGCTGGCCATCTCCATCGTGACCATCCTGGGACCGGGGCTGACCAATGCCCTGCTCGGCATCACAATCACATTCATCCCGCAATACGCGCGGCTCTCTCGCGCCAGCGTGCTGTCGATTAAGGAGCAGGAATTCATCATCGCGGAGCAGGCGCTTGGCGCGAGCCCACTGCGGATCGTGCTGGCGCATATCCTGCCCAACGCCATCACACCTATCATCGTGCAAGGAACGCTGGGCGTGGGCACGGCAATTCTTGACGCGGCCGCTCTATCTTTTCTCGGGCTGGGCGCGCAGCCGCCGACGCCGGAATGGGGGCAGATCCTCAGCGAGTCGCGCAATTACCTTTTCACATCGCCGCACCTGGTATTTTTCCCCGGCTTCGCGATTATGATCACCGTATTGGGATTCAACCTCTTGGGCGATGGCATGCGCGACGCGCTGGATCCGCGGCTGAATCGGAGTTAGAACAGTTTATCCTCGGCCAGTTCTACCCCACCCCCCGGCCCCCTCCCCAAAGCATTGGAGAGGGGGAGTCTAGAGCGGTTCCTCTGGCTTCCCCCCATTGCTATGGGGGAAATGAGGGGGGTAGGCCCCCGCTAGCACTGATCGGCGTTGATGAATTGCTGGAAGATGGAGCGGTAGATGGCGAATCCTTCGCCGCGGCCGGTGTGGTTGGGGCTGGCGCAATCCGCCGACGCGTGCCACGTGGCAACGACGTCGTTGGCATCCAGGCTGGAGCCGTCATGGAAGAGCACGCCTTCGCGCAGATGGAAGGTCCAGACCGTGCCGTCTTCTGACACGTCCCAGGTCTCCGCCAGTCCCGGGATGACATCCACGCCGCCTTTGGCGAAGTCCAGCAGCGATTCCTGCACTTGATGGCAAGCGCGGAAGGTTTCGCCGTCCCAAGTGTCATTGCAATAGAGCGAAATTGGCTCGGCGTTCTGCATGTAAATCACGTTGTTATCGTCGGGATCTTCAATGCGCGAGAACTCTTCGGTGCCGTCAAGCACACCGGGATGCACGCCGATCATGCGCGCTTGCCAGACATCGGCCGAGCCGGCATGGCCGAAGGGCACCCATGGTATTGCCGACGCCATTCCTTCAGCAACCTGCTGGAAGTATTCCATGCGCGCGGCCGGATCGAGAACCTGGCCCGCGTTAATCAATGGTTCGTAGACCTCGGGATAGGGATCGCCCATTTGGTGCATATTGGGGCCGTGACAGCAAGTCAGGAAATTCGAGGCATCGGGGAAATCCGCATGCCAGCCGAGGATGTGCAGCGGCTCATTGCCGGACAACGCCGAGGCGATAAAGGCGCCGGACTCGACCACCTGGACATCCGCGACGACGCCAATCGCCATCAACTGCGCCTGGACATCGTTGGCGATAATGCCCGGATTCGGCAAGTAGCCACGCACGACATCGCGCCAGGTCAAGGTCAAGGCACGGGATTCGCCCGTGCGCCTGTCCACCACCGTATCCAAGGGCAGCGAGAAACCGAGATCCGCAGCCGCCTCTTCCAACAACGCGGCCGCCGCCGCCTGATCGAAGCCGGGGACGCCGCCTTCACCGACATGGCCAAAAACCGCCGGCGGCACGAAGTCTGGCGTCAAAGGCGAGCCCGGCGGGAAGAAGTTGTCGACGATGCGCTGGCGGTCGATGCCCATGGCAATGGCTTTGCGCACGCGCACATCATTCAGCGGCTCGAAGAAGTTGCTCATAGCGACGTACACGCCCGTCAGCGGCGGTATGTCAATGAGGTTAAAATTGGGATCGGCGTCAAAGACCGGGATATCATCGGGATTGGCGAATTTCATGCCGTCGATGGTGCCGGCGCGCAGCTCGGTCGCGCGGGCGGCCGCTTCCGAATTCCAGCGCAATATGACGGTGTCCTCAATCGAGGGCTCGCCCCAGTAGTCGTCAAAGCGCTCGAAGACAATCTCGTTGCCCTGGTCCCAATTGACCAGGCGCAGCGGTCCCGTGCCGATCGCTTTGGTCAGAATATCGCCCTCGCCGCCGGTTGCATCGAGATATTCGCGAGGATGAATGGACAAGCCCAGGCTGGCCATCTCTTGCGCGAAGATTGCGTCCGGGTTGCAAAGCGTGACGACAACGGTGAGTTCGTCAACCGCTTCGACCGATTTGAGGTTGCCGCCATAGTCGCAATCCGGCGCGGCGAAGCTCAGCAATTCGTCTTGGCTCGCCGCCGGGGCGATCGTCAAGCCAAGCGTCAACAGCAGAAGCACAAGCATTGACAATTTACAGTGATGTCTGTTCATCGTGTTTCCTCCAAGTCTGCGTGGATAGTCATGCGCGTCTTATCGCCTGTCGATAGACGAGCATACTCTAGTGTATCGCAATTCAGCGCGGCGACAAAAGCTGAAGCGAAGGCGCCTCGCGTTTTGGCGATGCTTTCTATGGATGCACGTACGGTCTTAAATCAAATGCGCGGCGCTAGAACTCGAATTCGTCAAAGTCGCGGCAGAGATAAACCGGACCATCGTAGGCTTCAGCCGCTTCTTGCACAAGCGGCTCCGGGTCTTGATTCCAGACTTGGTAGTGGATCAAGCGCAATTCTTTGGCGCGAGCTTGCGCAGCGGCTTCTCCGGCCATGCGCGCGGTGCTGTGGCCCGGCGGTGGTCCGCCGGCTTCGTGGATGAAGATATCCGCGTCTCTACCTATCTTCAGGGCGTTGGGACAGGGCTCGGTATCGCAGCTGTAAGCGAGGACGTTTCCGTTGTGCTTATTGGTGATGCGCATGCCAATTGTGGGGATGAAATGCACGACCGGGAAGGATCGAATAGCGAAATCCTTGTTCTCAAATAGCAGCGTGTTGTCTTGCAGCCCGATTCTCGAAAAGGACACCGGGAAGAAGTTGGGCCAATATTCCCAGCCATACATATCCATCGTCTCTTCAATGCGATTGATGCAATGGGGAATGCCGTAGAAGCGAATCGGCGCCTTGCGCCCCATCTGCCACATGTGCATCAGCATGTTGGGAACGCCCGCCACATGATCCGAGTGAAAGTGCGTCAGGATGATGTCTTGCAGTCTGTCATCATCAATGCCGAGCGCCCTAATCTTGTCCAGCGGATTCGAACCGGCATCGACCAGAACCGGGCTGTCCTTTTCGCCGATGAGCAGAAAATGCGTGTAGTCATGTTGGGCGTTGCTGACCGCGCCTGCCGTCCCCAGAATGATTACCCGCGCCATAAAGTCGCCTTCTGCCTTTTTGATGAGACCTATCCCAGTATATCAAATCCGCAGCGTCTCATGTACGACAGAGGGACAATAACATAAGTCGTCCCAGATAAACACGCTCTAGCGGGATGCGGCAGAATCCAGGCATTTCGGCGCGCCGAGGATTCGCGGCGCCGTCGCCGCGAATCAACTTGAGGGCGTGGCGCGAATTCCAGCGCGGGGCGCATGTCTCGCTTCAATCTGATGAATCTCCGATCGCAGCTGAATGCAGCCCTTCCGCCGGGTCTGCCTCGGCAGCCCGCCCTGGCGCAGAAGCCGATCGATGACGATATATTAGGAGCACAACGGAAACAACAAATCCGATCAAGGTGATGGTCTGTGAGCTGTTGATACCAGAGTCGCCAATTACCGCGATCTCGACGCGCAGGAACTCAAGCAGGAAGCGCACAAAAGAATACTGCGCGATATATAGCAGGAGAATGTCCCCGCTTTGCAAACGATCGCGATACTGATGATAAGTGCGCCACAAAACGTAAAATGCGATCAGGCTCCAAATCGCCTCGTAAGCCCAAATCGGATGGAAGAGCGTATCGATTGGATATTCGATCAAACTTTCAAAGGGCGCCACGCGCGCGTCTCGCGGGATCTGAATGCCCCAGGGCAGGTTCGTCGGCGAGCCGTAAAGTTCTTGATTGACATAATTGGCGATGCGGCCGATCGCCTGACCAAGCGGGATTGAGACGGCGGCAATATCGAGCCAGGGCGCCAAGCTCATGCCCTCGTCCGGGAAGGCGCTCGCCGGGCGCTGATAGCGGAATGAGGGGACATCTTTGCCGCGGAAGAGGCCAACCAGCTTGTCAGCCAGCCAATTCAGCAATTGCAGCAGCCAGAGCAAGGGCGTCAGAATCGTTGTGAAAAAGCCGATGATGCGGTTGTGCCAGCGGCTCAGATAAAGGTAGACGCCAAAAGCGGCCCCGATCATGCCGCCAAAGATGCCCAGCCCGCCGGTCCAGATCGCGATCGCGCCGCTCTGGCGGTCGAAAAAGTTCTCGAGAAACCAGGCGGTATCCTGGCAAACTCCGCCTTCAATGCCACAGCCGGCCACCAGCGAAATCGGCGGAAACAGAATGAACCAGAGGCGAGCGCCGATGATGCCCGGTATGATCGCCCAGGTTAAGCCGCCCCAAATGTGATCGGAATCGCGCCCGCTGCGCGCCGCCAACATTGACGCGACGTAGGCGCCAGCCAGCAAGGCGACCACGACGATGATGCCGTAGTAGCGAATCTGCAGATTCCCGATCACAAGATGAGTTTGTTCAAACTCCATTTAGTCACCTCGGTCTCTCAAAGTGATATACACATACCGCAGCCGCTGCAGCGCGGTCACATTCGTGCCGGCCGCCAGGACGAAGAAGCCGATCTCCAGCGGCGCCACGCTCTCAAGCGCGCCCGCCGCGAGCGTCATTATGAGCAGGACAAGCGCTCGCTCCAGCCGGCTGAACCAGCCGACCGTTACACTGACATCGACCCTTGCGTCATCAGCGCGAGCGCGAATATAGCTCACCAGATAGCTGCCGGTCAGCGCGGCAAGCGTGGCAACGAGCATTTCCATCCGCCCGGACTCGGCAAAATAGTAACCGAAAGCGGCGAAAATAAAACCGTCAGCATAGCGGTCGAGCGTCGAATCGAGCACCATGCCGAAGGCGCCCTTCCGATCCAGCGCTCGCGCAACCGCGCCATCAAGAGCGTCGAGCGGCAGGCTCAGCAGAAGCAAGACGCCGCCGGCCAGGAATTCACCACGCGCGATGAAACTAGCGGCCACCCCGACCAGCAGCAGACCAAGAGCAGAGATCCAGTCGGGTTGAATGCCCAGGCGCGCTACATATCCGGCGCAGAGATCGAGGGGAGCGCGCGTCAGCTTTCGCAGCCTATCGGTGAGTGTCATCGCTTGGTCTCCTGGCATATAGAGGCTTGCCAGTATCGTTCCGATTCGCTACACTGGTCGCGCTTTTGTCGGGGCGTGGCGCAGCCCGGTAGCGCGCACCGTTCGGGTCGGTGAGGTCGTGGGTTCAAATCCCGCCGCCCCGACAGCCAGTTGGAGGCGGCAGCATTTTGCAGCTGGCTCATCATAGCGCGGGCGAGCCTCCTCCGGTCATAAGGGGCAATCGCCGCGCCCAACGCCACAAAATCAAGCCGGGAATCACCGCCAGGCAGGTCAGGATGCCGCCGGACAAGTTGGGCATCGTGGCGTCCTGCGCGAACATTGCCCCCGCTATGCCAGTGGATGCGATGACGCCCAGGCTCTTCACGGACTGTTGCAATCCCAAGACGCCGCCTCGCCATTCGCGGCTCACCGTTTTGGTCGCCAAGGACTGCAAAGGCGGCATCAGCAAGCCGTTGCCAATTGCGAAGACGATTACGCTGGCGGTGGCGAAGCGCGGCTCGCTTGCCAAAGCCAACAGGATCATGGCAAACCCGCGCATCGCCGCCCCCGTCATGACAATCGCTGGATCGCTCAGACGGCGCAAGGCTAAAGGCAGTAGGACAATTTGGGTCACGAATTGAGCGAAGCCGAAAACCATTAGCATCAACCCGACCCCCAAGGAAACGGCGGCGAAATCGCTGCCAGCGAACAACACCTGCTCGGCGAACAGGGCGAAGGTCGCAATCAGTAAGCCAAAGCCAAACTCAGAGATGAAACTGACACTCAGCACGGCCAGCAGCGGTGAATTTGCCAGCGGGGCGATCGGCTTCAGACGCGCCCCACTCCGACCGCGATTGCGCGCGATATCGTCGGGGCTGAGGGTTTCTTCCAATGTGAGCCAAGTCAGCACGACGGTGAGCGTGGCGGCAACGGCGGCGAATACAAAGGGCATCTGGGGACCAAACTCGCTCGCCAAGACGCCACCAATCGCCGGGCCAACGATGAAACCGAGCCCGAAAGCAGCCATCACATATCCAAGCGCCATCGTTCGCTTCTTCTCCGGCATGATATCGGTGATATAAGCTTGCGCGACCACGATGTTGCCGCCGGTGACGCCATCGAGCATGCGCGCGATGAATAGTGTTACAGCCGATTGGGCGAAGCCTATCATCGCAAAAGCGATGGCGGTGCCAACCTGGCTCAAGAGCAGCACCGGCAGGCGACCGCGCCGATCAGACAGCCGGCCTATAAATGGACCGGCAATGAACTGAGCCGCGAAAAACACAGTCAGCAACAAGGTGATGACCTCGGCATTCATCGCAAATTCATTCTGGGCATAAAGCGGTAAGATTGGGCTGGCCATGGAAGCGCCAACCATCTGCACGAATACGATCAGCAAAATGGTGAACAGACGACGATCCATGATTGCGAACTGGCGTTTCAAGTAGACTTGGACCTGATTTATTCCGCCGGGCGATTTTCGCAATGATAGGTCAAAGTCAGAATAATCGTTAGTGAAAATGACATCGCCGCGTGCTTGAACGAAGTGTACATGAGACAGTGGTAGAATGAAGCGACTGTCTTGTGGCGCGGATCTAGGGAGACCATCTTGACGACTACGCTATACCTCATGCGGCATGGGCACGTGCATAATCCGACTAACATCCTCTACGGACGCCTCCCCGGGTTTCGACTGAGCCAACTGGGGATCAAACAGGCGCAGGCGGCCGGCGAGTGGCTGGCTGACAAGCCGATCAAGGCGATTTACAGCAGCCCAATGGAGCGCGCGCGGCAGACGGCGTCGATCGTGGCGCAGCGGCAGGACGGGCTCGCGCCTCAGATCGACGAGCAAATTCTCGAAGTATTGACGCCTTACGAGGGACGCCCGACCGCGGAACTGGCAGCAGCGGGCTGGGATCTATATAGCGGCAACGAACCGCCGTATGAATCGCCGGGGATGGTTCTCGAGCGTGTGCTCGACTTCATGGCGCATATCACTTCTGCTCACCTGGATGAGTCCGTGGTCGCGGTCGCGCATGGCGACATTCTGGTCTTCCCCTGGCTATACGCCCAGGGCGTGGAACCGGATGCGCTGATGAAGGACCGGCTGGTTGAATACGCGCTGCCGGTGGATTATCCGGCGACAGCCTCGATCATGACTTTCGATTTGGATAGTCCGCCGCGGGAGGCGCTGCCGGCTGTGAGATATGACTGCCCGTACTAGGCCATGGCGCCAAATTAGCGGCGCAGCCGGACTGTGCACCCGTCACATGGACCGATTCGCGCTTCTTCGGCCTTTGGATATATTGCCTAGCAATTCTGAGATAACCCTCGTAAGATATGCCCAAGCTGTGTAGTCTAATTGACGAAACACCTAAATCGCGCGGAGGATCATCATGGAGAATTTGAGCATCATCACGCCGAGCTTCCACAAGCAGCGTATGAACGAATTGATGGAAGAAGCGAGGATCGAGCGCTTCTTGAACGAGAGGAAGAACCGCAAAGCCACCGATTGGATGCAGCGGCGACTTCACCGCAACCGCAAGACTCACTGAGCGAATTGGCAACCTGAACAGAAGAGCCTCGCCGTCGCGGGGCTTTTTTCATTTCAAAGGGGCATCGCCAAATTGCCCGCTTTGCGACTCGGCTCTATAATCGAACTCAGCTTGGCGAATATGGCATTCAATTCATGAAATCTTCCCTAATTGTCTTACTATCGCTTCTACTGGCTGTGCCGGGATTAGGCCAAGACAGCGCGCAGCCGGAACTGCAGCTGCACAGTTGGGATGTCTTCACGAAACAAAGTGAGCAAGATACGTCTCAGACGGATGTGGTGTTCATTGATCTCTTGTCCGGCGAGCAATCGACTTTCAGCGCATCTGGCGAGCGATTCACGCTTGCGGCTGACGGCGTCCTCTTTTTTGATATCGCCGAGCGCCAGGTGAAACTGGGTAAAGCCGATGGCGTCATCCGCGATCATCCCTTTATCAATTTGCGGGACGAATCGCATCGCGTCGACTGGGCAGTTTCGGACGACAAAGAATGGATCGTTTGGACCATCAGCCGCCAGGTCGAGGATGGGCAGTGGATTACGGCGACCTGGCTGGCTGACGCCGCCGGTGCGGAAATCCGCGAATTGTTGGTGTATGGTCCCCGGGACGGCATCCAACTGCGGCCGATCGGTTTCGGCGAAGATCCGAGCGAAATCTTCATGGAAGTTATGGCGCTCGGCAGCGCGGGATCGGGCATATATGTGCGGCGGACCGGGCTATTTGCGCTTGAGCTGGTCGATGACGAGCTCGTCACACGGGCGCTGCCGGGCGATCAAACTTGCCTTTGCGCCGTCGGTTTCCGCGCGAATCTGATGCTGCGCCTGGCGCCGAATCGCGCATCAAATGGCTTGGACGTCGAAGTCTACGACCTGGACAGCGGCGAGAGCCAGACCTTCCCGGCGCTGTCCCGCGGCAATTACAGCGAGGCAGGCAACATCCTCATCAGCGCGGACGGCAAACAGGCGGTCTATGCTTTGTCACAAGTCAGTGAATCGCCGGGCGAAATCGACGATATTCGATCCGTTCTCGTACACGTCGACATCGAAAACGGGCGGCAGCAGATCGCCAGCGGCCCGGTAGAGGGTCCCTTGCGCCCGCTGAGTTTCAGCGAGCACAACCGGGCGGCGCTGGTCACGGCCGAGCAGAGCGGCGGAACGATAAAGGTCGAGTTGGAAGACGGGCGGCTCGTCAAGGCTGCCGAAGCGATTTACCTCGGCCGGATCGGAGAACATTAGTTAAGGCGCGACCGGGCGAACTTCGGGCGATTCGCCCAATCCCACACGGCGCTGGCGATTTCCCATACCGCGTCGGGCCGGGCGATGCGCCTGGCGTTTGAGGCG
This sequence comes from Chloroflexota bacterium, assembly GCA_011523705.1. Classification (GTDB taxonomy): domain Bacteria; phylum Chloroflexota; class Anaerolineae; order Aggregatilineales; family Phototrophicaceae; genus UBA6055. Next base: position 34,683 of record WTGC01000128.1, read on the forward strand.
CGCTCCGCAAGCGCTTCGGGTCCTTCGTCGAGCCATTCGCGAATCCGCTGCGCCACTTTTTCCGGCTTGGGCAGGTAGACGCCGGCTTTGTTCTCGGTGACCAGCCGCACATTTCCCGTCTCTTGGCCTGGGATGCGATCGCTGATGATCATCGGCAGGCCGGCGATAGCGGCTTCGCTGATGGTGGAAGGACCGGCTTTGGTGACGATGATGTCGGCGGCGGCCATGATGCGCGGCATCTCGTGATGATTGGTCACGAATCCGAAGATGTGATGCGGATTGTTCCAGACTCGGTTTTCCAGCTTCGCCTTCAGTTCCTCGTTGCGGCCACAGACCACCAGCAACTGCGCCAGCAGCGGCTGAGCGTCCACGGCTTCCACCATCTTTTGTATGCTGCCCATGCCTTCGCCGCCGGCGACGATCAGAACAGCCGGCAAATGGGGATCGAATTCGAACTCGGCGCGCGCCGCTTCTTTGGTCGTCATCGAATTGATGAAATGCGGATTCACGGGCAAGCCGGTTATCTGCATCTGAGAAGGCGACATGCCCAGACGCAGACCGCGGCGGTAGGCGCTCGCAGTCGGCACGAAGCAATGATCGACGCGCGGATCGTACCAGAACGAAGGCGTCGTGACCAAATCGGTGACGACGGTCAGGAAAGGCGGGCGTTCGTCCAGCGTGAGAAAGGCGCGAAAGGACGGATTGCCGATGACCGAATGGGTGCAGACGACCACATCGGCAGGATGCTCGGAGACGATCCGGCGCAGGATCCGCCGGTTGTTGCGATAGATGAACTGGCGCGCGAGGCCGGTGCGGCGCTTGCCATCGAAGCTGTGATAAACTAGCGCCCACAAAAATTTCGAGGTGTTGACGACGCGCGGATACAGCTCCGGCTGCTTGTTCAGCGGCCATTTGCATTCGCGCAGGACATCCACCGCGTCGAAGTCAACGGCGTCGCCATAGCGAATCTTCATGGCGTCTTGAATCGCCTGAAAGGCCGAGCGGTGCCCGCCGCCGGTGTCGGAGAACAGAAACAGGACCCGCTTCGTCACGTGGTAAATTCCCGGGCAAGCTGAAGTCGCATAAGCCCATCATCGATTACAGGACGAGATGGCGACGCGGGGCATCATGCCTGCGTCAGCCTCGACACTACTTTAACACTGATTGCGCTCAAAGGAACTGATGTAGTCGATAACGGCGCAAGCAACATCGACATGAACCTTTTCCAAAACAGCGCGAAATCGTGTATATTTGAGATGCTAGTCGAATAGAGTGAAGTGACGAAATGGCATTTCTTGACCTGAATCCAATCACAATCATCATCAATCTGATCGTCCTCGGCGTCGCCATGACGGTGCACGAATTCGCGCACAACTATGTCGCCTGGAAGATGGGGGACGAAATGCCGCTGAAGATGGGGCGGCTGACCTTGAACCCGCTGGTGCATATCAATTGGGTGGGCTGGCTAATGTTCGCGATCATCGGCTTCGGCATTCTTGGCAGCGCGCCGATTTCGCCCGAACGCATGCGCGATCCACGCAAAGGCTTCTTGGCGGCGGTCGCGGCCGGTCCCTTTTCCAACCTGGGGCTGGCGCTGGTTTTCGCCATCATGCTGCGCTTCAGCGGCTTAAGCGCGCAGGGCTTCCTGGTCTATCACGGCCAAGTGTCGATAGCGGATCCGATCAGCATGCTGGCGGCGCTGCTCTATGCGATGGTATTCTGGAACCTGCTGCTCTTCGTTTTCAATCTGATTCCGCTCTTTCCGATAGACGGCTGGCATATCGTCTTGAGCTTGCTGCCGGGCCGCTGGCTGAATCACATGCAAGTTCCCGTCGTCATTCAGCGGAGCCTGCGTCCACTCTCCGAGTTTCTCATGCGCCCGGCCTTCAAATGGCGGGACTGGCAAATGGCAAGTTACTACGTCTTCATCGCGCTGATTTTCATTTCGTTCTTGCCGTTTGGCGGCTTCAATCCTTTCGGACTATTCATCGCGCAGCCGACTAGCGCCCTGCTCCGCCTCTTGCTGTTCTAACTTGATGAAGGCGACCGCTCACCGTTTCGCGCAAGGCGCGGGCGCCTTGTTCGCCTTCGCCCGATCGCCCGATTTGGGCTTGGCGCGCCGCCACCTGTCCGCTTGCGAATATGATGCCTTTCGATTGATGTCGCGGTCCGAACAGTTGCATAGCCTGAATGTGCTCAGAAAGACGCTCGAAGCTGATCCCGCCGCGCCAGCGTCGCTCAGGACCGCGGCGCTGCTGCACGATGTTGGCAAATCGCGCTGTCGACTCTCGATCTGGCAAAAGACTCTCGCCGTGATCATTGAGGCGATTGCCCCGCGTTTGAGCCGGCGCTTGAGCGAGGATGAAACGATCAGTGTCTGGCGGGCGCCATTCGTCGTGCGGCGGCATCACGCGCGGTGGAGCGGCGAAATCCTGCGAAACTGCGGCTCGAGCGCCGATGTGATTTGGCTAGCGGAAAGACACCAGGACGACCTGGAGCAGCATCGGGACAGTACGCGATATGATTTGTTGGCGAACCTGCAAGGCGCCGACGGAATTTGCTGACCCACGCCCGCCAGAAGCATCGAGTTTGCTATAGAAAGAATGCCGCTGCCTGCGATATAGTTGGGTAACGCGCGGCTTTGAAGACAAGAGGATCAGACAATGGCAAAGTTGACGGTCGCTGTTTTGGGTCTGGATCGGCTCGGCGCCTCAATTGCGCTGCGCCTGCGGACCTACGTGGAAAAAGGGGGCCAGCACCGCTTTGAGTTGTTCGGCTACGACAGCCGGGAAGATTACGAGAAGCCCGCGCGCAAGCTCAAGGTCTTTGACAAAGTGGAGCGCAATGCCTACACCGCCGTCGAGTCCGCTGACCTGGTCATTATGAATTTGCCGTACGAAGACCTGCGTGCCGGCTATGCACTGGTTGCCCCCTCACTGCGGGAGGGCGTTGTCATCCTGGACACGGCGGTAATGAAGCAGCCGTCGCTTCGCTGGGCGGAGGAGTTCCTGAGCGAAGATCATCACGTCATCGGCTTCAGTCCCGTTGTCAATGCGGATTATATGCTTGAGCATCAGTTGACGCCCGAGTATGCGGCCGATGACTTCTTCCATGATAGCCAGATTTATTTGACACCGGCCGTCAAAAGCATCAAGGAAGCGATTGATTTGGCTGTCAATTTCTCGCTCATCCTCGATGGCAAGCCGCATTTTCTCGATCCCGCCGAACACGACAGCTTGACAACGATCACGGAAGAGATGCCGCAGGTGCTCAGCGTCGCCGCCTATTCAGCCGCCATGAGGCACAACGCCTGGGGCGACGCGCAACGCCTGACAAACCCGCCCTTCAATGTACTGACGCGCTACCTGCTGACCCACCATCCCGATGCGCTCCGTGACGAATGGCTGGCCAATAGCGACTCATTGGTACGCGCGATCGACGAGTTTCTGGCGACCCTGCGGCAGGTGCGCGACCGACTGGCGGCCGGCGATGAGAGCGCCATTGAAGCATTCTTGATCGACGCCTCCGATGATTACCAGGAGTGGATCAACAAGCGCCATAAAGGCGACTGGGACGAGCAGCCATCGGCGCGCGTCCAATATGACACATCTATCGCCGGCACCTTATTCGGCAGCGCGATCGGCAAGCGCTTGTTTGGCGGGAATAAAGACGGCGACAGATAAATTGACGTTGCGTTCCGGATATTGAAGGCGTGCCCATAAACGAATATTTGACCGTGCGCGATAAATGGGATAAAGTAATCGGTAGTAAGCTAAGCTTGAAGCATTGCCAATCGGTTGAGCAGCTTGTAGAAGTTAAGGGGGCATCCCACTATGAAACGAAATCCAGGCATTTTCTTACGCGTTCTCGTGCTATTGGCGCTCTTGATGACTTCCGCCGTCGCATTTGCGCAGGAGGAAGCGCCAAGTGAAAGCGCGTCTACTCCTCCGTTCATGGGCATCCGTTACTGGCATCATGATGATGGTCTGTTCCTCACCGGCATCATCCCCAACACGCCTGCGGACGCGGTGGAACTGGAAGCCGGTGATATCATCATGGCGGTGAATGGCGAATCCATCCGCGTTGAAACCGTGCGCGATGTCGTTTGGAAACACGATATCGGCGCCACCATTTCCTTGAGCATAGACCGCGCTGGCATGCAGTTCGAGCAAGATTTGACGCTAATGGCCTTCCCTGAGGATTTGTTCGAGAATCCCGATTACGCGATGCCATTGGATCTGGCTTCGGTCGGTCTGTTTGTCGCTCAGTGCGGCGACAAGCTGCTGGTGATCGGCGCCCTGTCCGATTCCGAGATCGCGACCGCCGGCTTCCACCTCAACGACGAAATCACCGCGATCAACGGAGGCGAAGTGCAAACCATCGGCGAAGCTGACGCGGCACTTTCCTTCCTGAACGTAGGCGATCAGCTCAGCTTCGACATCTTGCGCGGCGAGCGCGCGATGACGATCAAGGTCATCGTAGAAGACCACCGCCGGCGTGATCCCCGTCGTGGTCCACCGCGTCGGCCGCATCCGCGCCTGGAGGTTGAACGCGCTTACGTCTCCGAGAATATCGAGCTTGGTTACGGCAATGGTTTCGTTGTCGTGAGCGTCCTGAATCCAGCGCACGAGTTGTATGCTGCTGGACTGCGCCAATTTGACCTCATCGTCGAGGCGAACGGCGCGCCGGTAGAAGAAGCTTCCGACCTGTTCAGCAGCGACACGATCAGAATCGCAGTCGAACGCATGAATAGCACCTTGCACTTCGACATACCGGTTTCGGCGGCGCCGCTGCTGATCTTCGGCGATGTCGAGCCGGTCGAGCAAGATCGTTCACAGTGGCTGGGCTTGCACGAGAAGCAAGTCACGCTGGGCGTTCGCTATTTGCAACTGGAGCCGGACAGCCCCTACTTTGAGGGCAGCCCTGTCAATCACGGCGCCTACATTGCCGAGGTGATTGAAGGTCTGCCCGCGGTGAAAGCCGGCGTTCGGGAAGGCGACATCATCGTCGCCGTCGCTGGCGAGCCGGTCACGATGGAGATCGACCTGCGCAACCGCATCTATTTCCACGAGCCGGGCGAGCGAGTGACGCTCGATATCCTGCGCGATGGCGAGATCCTGCAGATCGAGGTGACGCTGAGGGTGGCGAGCAAGTAAGCCGCTGCCAGTTAGAAGATTGAGAAGCCCCTGTCAGATGGCAGGGGTTTTTTGTTTTGATCAAGCGCTTGATCATGTGGTAAGGTCGTCAGCGGTAGCTGAGCACCGCTGTCAAGATGCCCGGACCAGACAGCCGGGCGCACGCTGTGTCGGGCTTTGTGGGCGACTCGATGAATCGCCCCTACAAGGCTTCTCCACTGCTGATCGGATTGCTTCTGTGTCTATGAAATGAAGGAGTTCGCATACGATTCACCCCAACCTCGCGCGAGTCAAGACTCGGCTCGCTCCAAGAGTCTAGCCCGCATAAACGAAGTTTGTAGGGGCGTTGCGCCGAAACTCCCGTGCATGTGATGGTGCCCGCTTTAGGGTAAGACAAGTCTCGCCCATACAACTCCCTTATTTGACAGCCACGAAGTTGCTGTGAGTTACTATCGGACGAGTCTTGTAAGCGAACTGAACCAGCTTGTTCGCTCGAACGCAAGCATTGCCGCTGCATGTAACGAAGAAATTGAGACCCTACTTCGCGTACTCCACTCGCCGCGTCTCGCGGATGACGTGCACCTTGATTTGCCCCGGGTATTGCATATCGCTCTCGATTCGCTTGGCGATATCGCGCGCCAGCTGAATCGAGGCGTAGTCATCGACCACTTCCGGCCGCACGATGATGCGCACCTCGCGCCCAGCCTGCAGCGCATAGCTCTGGTCGACGCCGTCGAAGCTGTCGGCGATTTCCTCCAACTGCTTGACGCGGCGGATATAAGAATCGAGGCTTTCGCGCCGGGCGCCGGGGCGCGCGCCGGATATAGCGTCGGCCGCTTCGACGATGAAGGCTTCCACGCATTCTTTCTCTACTTCGTGATGATGAGCGGCGATGCAGTTGACGACGGCGTCCTTGCCACCATAGCGCTTGACGAATTCAGCGCCGATCAGCGCGTGCGTGCCCTCGACGCTGTGGTCGATCGCCTTGCCGATGTCATGCAGCAGGCCGCCGGCTTTGGCGATGTTGACATCGGCGCCTAACTCCATCGCGATCATGCCGGCAATATGCGCCGTTTCAATGGCATGGGCATGCTGATTCTGGCCGTAACTGGTGCGGAACTTCAGCTGGCCCAAGAGCTTCAGGACTTCCGCATGCAGGCCATGCATGCCGGTCTCGTAGGCGGCGCGCTCGCCCTCTTCGCGCACGATCTGTTCCACTTCCGCGCGCGTGTCTTCGACCAGTTTTTCAATCCGCGCCGGATGAATGCGCCCGTCGACCACCAGTTTCGCCATGGTCCGTTTCGCCACTTCGCGGCGCACCGGATCAAAACTGCTGATGGTGACCGATTCGGGAGAGTCATCCACGACAACATCAACCCCGGTTGCCAGCTCGAAGGAGCGGATGTTGCGCCCGTTGCGACCGATGATGCGGCCTTTCATGTCGTCGCTGGGCAGGTGAACTACGCTGACGGAGATCTCATTCACTTGCTCAGAAGCCAGGCGCTGTATCGCCATGGCGATGAGGCTGCGCGCCCGTTGATCGGCGGTTTCGCGCGCCTCCGCTTCGACCTGTCGGATGATCCGCGCCATGTCGTTTCGCGCGTCCAATTCAATCGAATCCAGAAGCTGCTGTCGCGCTTCATCAATCGTCATTTGCGCGATGACCTCGAGCTTCTCGACCATGACCTCTTCCGACTTCTTGAGGTCGTTTTCCTTTCTATCCAGGCGGCTCTGGCGCTTGTTCAACTGCTGATCGCGCTGCTCAAGCCGTTCCATCCGATTGTCGAGGTCTTTGCGTCGGCGCTGTATGCGCTCGTCCTCGTCACTGAGATCGCGGCGGCGGCGCGAGATTTTCGCTTCCGCCTCGCTGATGCGGCGCTGCGCGTCATTATCGGCACTGACGAGTATCGCCGTCCTTTCCGCTTCGGCGTTGTTCAGTATTTGCTTGGCATCTTCAGATGCTTTGAGGAGAGCGCTCTGTCCTTCTTCCTGCTGCTTCTTCAGCAGCGCGCGCACACTCCGGCGGCCCCCGGCGATATAACCCGCGACAATCCCAGCGATGGCGACGACAACTGCGAGTATGACTGTAGTAAGATCATGGATTTCCATAGTGGCTTGACGGTATCCTTTGGATACATCCGTCTTGCTCCTTTCTTCAATTGATTCGGCGGTAGTCCACCGAGATTAGTCCGCATCGTCTTGAAAATAGCCGGGATCACGCTCCTCAAGCTCCAATTGCAAGCGCAGAACGACATCCCTGATCGCGTATTCGCCGAAGCCGCGGCGACGCAGCATCACGCTCAGCTTGTGCCGGAACGCTAGACGAGCGCTTCCCCGATATCGCGATATCCGCGATTGCGCGGCGCGAAATGCCGATGCCTCCTCATCGACTTCCGCCACCAAGGCATCAATGATATCGCCATCGACGCCCTTCTGACGCAATTCATATTTCAGCGCGCGCGAACCCATCGGCTTAAATCGGCTGCGATTGGCAATCCAGAAGCGCGCGAATTCCAAATCGTCCACATATCCGCGCTGCCGCAATCGCTCAAGCGCCTCGGCGATTTGCGAATCCGCTACTTTCTTCTTGACAAGATGACGGCGAACTTCTTCAGCGCTCCGTGGTCGATAGGACAGAAAGCGCAGAGCCAAGTCGTAGGCATTCTGGAGGCGCCCAGCGTCAGCCAACTGATCCACTTCGGAGTTCGTCAGCGTCTGCCCTCTGCTGAGGCGAGCAGCCTCAATCAAGGGCAAGTCCAGCGTATATTCATCATCGAGAGTGAGCCGTACGCTTTCCTTATCCCGCTGATGAGCTTCCAAGCCAGTGATGACAGGCATCGCCTTCGTCCAATACAAACAGCCGCAGTTCTGCCGAAACTGCGGCCACACCAGCGACAAAATGCAGAATGCGTCGAATCTACCAAGGAGGCAGTAACATGGCCAATAGAATCAGTTCGAGACGCCCCGCAGGCTGTACCCTATCGCTACGGCAAAGCGCGTACGCGTTTTCACTGACGAACCTTCGATACGAAAGTCCATGTCAATCTGATCCAATCCTCTAATGAGCCACTTGATCGCTCGCAATTTGCACGGTGTAAACCGCAGTCGCGAATTCAGCGGAGCGCACAATCTGTCGATAATCGCCGAATTCGCATTCACCTCACCTTGTCACAGCTACATTTCACAGAGAGCCGCGACTCTTCTCGGTGGTACTGAAGTGACTTGCTCAGGCGCTGGCAATGACCGCAATGGTCATCGACCAAACAGTTTCTATTATACAACAAAAGGGACATAGGCAAGTCTTGTATTATAGGTCGCGGGACTTTTGCCGAACAAATACATGTGGACGGCGGCAGATTTCGCAATCGATGTCAAAATGGTTAGCTATAAGTACGAGCTCAATCTGAGCCGCTGGCGCGATCGGCCGCCAGGCGCCGATCGCCACTCGGTCGACATGTGACATGGCATTGCGGAATACGTGTGTGAGAGATGACGAGGCAATCGCGCGGCATATTGGTAACTGGCGGCGGGACTTTTCTCGGCGACAATATCGCGTCGGCGCTGCTGGCGGAGGGCGCCAAGGTGAGTCTGCTGGTTCGGCCCGGCGCTGAAGACAAGCTGGGACCGCTGGCGCAGCGCACGCGCTGGTCGACGGCTGATGTCTGGAGCCCGGCCAGCTTGCGTGGCAAGGCGCGCTTGCATTCGGCAGTCATTCACACCGTCGGCAGCCTGACGGCGGATCCGGCCCAGGGTCTGTCTTTTCGCCGTCTCAACTTTGAATCCGCGCGCAATGTCGCCAATATGTGCGTCAGCGATGGCGTCGAGCGCATCGTTTTGCTCAGCGGCGTGAGCGCGCCCTGGATCAATCGCGCGTATATTCGCTCAAAACGCGAGGCTGAGGAATATATCAGCAGAACCGGTTTGCGCGCCTCGATTATTCGCGCGCCCCTGCTCTATGTGCCTGGTCAGAACCGCCCCCTGTTTTATCGAACGCTGTCCCTGCTTGGCGCGCTTCCACCCTTATCATGGTTATATCTAGGCCGGATCGCGCCGGTCGCGATCGACACTCTGGCGCGCGGCGTCGCCAACCTCGCCCTGTTCGCCGACGAGGATTGGCACATCGTGTACGCCCGTGACCTTCGGAAGCGGCTAAGTCGCGGCGTGCCCCGCCAGGCAGCCGCTTCAATGGAAACCTATAACCTGCAGCGGCCAGATAACGAAGGTCCGTACGACGCGCTGGATGAAGACCTGCCCTTCGGCTGGTCGCCGAGCGATGAGCCGCCCTAATTTGCGCTTGAAAAGAGGTAAGCGCGAAGTATAATGTGTGCGGCTTCAGGCGACGTAGCCAAGTGGTAAGGCAGAGGTTTGCAAAACCTTCATTCGTGGGTTCGAATCCCA
>WTGC01000220.1 GCA_011523705.1 Chloroflexota bacterium
GGGGCCAGGGGATGGGGGCGGTAATTCATGACCGCAGCCTAGTTCTCCGCCAGATAGGTGCTGTGCGTCTCCTGCATTTCCGTCATGAACTCTTCAGGCGTGAGCATGCCGCCGATCATGCCTTGCACGATTTGGTTCATATCGCCGAAGACCTTGGGCGGCAGGTAAGTGACGGGCCAGAAGCCGAGTTTATCAACGTTGGCCGCCGTTTCCGATGCGATCTGGAAGGTCAAGGGATCGATATCCTCGGGTACTGCAATGGAGAATGCCGGCAGCACCGAGATTTCGCGCAGCGCTTGCACGGCTATCTCCTCGGTCGTTAACCAGTCTACGACCTTGAATGCGGCATCCACATCGGCATACTCGGCGACGATCAGCGAGCCGCCGATGCCGCCCAGCGTCTTGATATCGGTGTTGGGATTGACCGCCGGCAAGTAGAAGAAGCCGATTTCGAAGTCGGGCTCGGCCGCGAAGGCGTCGTCGATGAACCAAGGTCCGTTGAGCACCATGACGGTGATCCCCTGATAGAAGAGGTCAAGCGACTGATTGTAATCAATGCCCAAGGGCTCCGGATTGGCGTAGCCGTTATCGACCATGCCATAGAAGGCGTTCATTCCGTCGAGGCAATTGTCGCAGTCGGTCCATGGCTGTGTACCGCTGAGCACATCAATATACTCCGAGCCGGCGCTGCTGTACATAAACATGGACGCCATCAGCGCCGAGGGCCAGCCACCAGCCAGACCCATGGTATAGCCATAGTAACCCGCGTCTTTGACCGCCTCCAAGACGTCGATGTATTCCGCCCATTCCGTCGGGACTTCAAGCTCCAATTCGGCGAAGACATCTTTGTTATAGAAGATGCCGACCGATTCCAGATTCTGCGGGATGGCGTAGATCCGCCCTTCGACCGTAACCTGCGAAAGCAAATTGGGCGGGATGCGCTCGATCAAGCCGGAAGCGCGATAATACTCAGTCAGATCTCTGACCTGCCCGGTCGAGACCAGCGCCCGCAAGTTGGCGCCAACATCAACGCCGCCGAGCACATGGGGACCGGCTTAGTTTTCCAAGGCGATACGCACCTTCTGATTGTTCTCGGTGAAGGTGCCGGTCAAGACGTCTTCATAGGTAATCTGGACGTCATCATGCGCCTCGTTGAAGCGCTCGACGAGCGTGTCGTTGTAATCGCCGCCGTATCCCAGCGACCAGACGAGCACATCAGTGGCGTCCTGCGCGATGGCCGGCGCCAAGGCAATGGCGCCAAGAAAAAGCGCCACGGTGACAACAAGCGCCAACTGCCGGCAATTGGAAGCCAATTGTTTCTTATTCATAACATCAAGTCTCCTCTGAAATTCATTCTCTTCGCCAGCAAGACTTTATCGCATTGCAACCCTAGTTTGCAAGAAGCTGCCAATATCGGCGCGGACAGCGTGTTAGAATCGCCGCATTGCCATCTATTCTGAGGACTGTCTGCCCATGACAAAAATAGATCAACCAGCAGATCCCGCAACAAGCGCCGATCAATTGGTTCGGCTGGCGGAGATGCTGCGCCTGGACTTCGCCGAGGAAAACTTGGCTGCGCTGGCGGAGCAGCTGCGACTGATTGACGCGCTGGAACATGCTGAGTTGGAGGACTTCCCGCCGATATTGAGAATGGACGCGGACTGGCATGAGTGATTCCAGCGCTCTGACAGATCTGTCCATCAGCGAAGCGGCCGCCTCCCTGCGCTGCGGCGAGACGACATCGGTCGCGTTAACCCAGGCGACGCTCGCGCGCATTAAAGAGACCGAGCCGACCGTGCAAGCCTACGCCACGGTGACCGAGGAACTGGCGCTCGAGTCGGCCGAACGCGCCGACCGGGAACTGGCAGACGGGCACGATCGCGGTCTCTTGCAGGGCATCCCCATTGGCGTCAAAGACAACTGCAATACCAAGGGCATCCTGACCGAAGTCGGGTCCAAGGCGATGGAAGGCTTCGTGCCGGACTACGATTCAACCGTCGTGGCTAAACTCTATGCCGCCGGCGCCGTCCTGATCGGGAAGACGCGCTGTCACGAATGGTCTTGCGGCGGCAGCGAACCACCGACGCGCAGCGCTTGGGACCGCGACCGATTTCCCGGCGGCAGCAGCATTGGCTCGGGCGTGGCGCTGTCGGCGCGCTCAGCCTTCGGGACAATCGGCACCGATACCGGCGGATCCATTCGCATTCCAGCCACGCTCAACAATCTCGTCGGCATGAAAGCGACCTACGGGCGCGTCAGCGCGTACGGTGTGCTGCCGCTGGCTTGGTCGCTCGATCACGTGGGTCCCTTGACGCGAACTGCCCGCGACAATGCGATTATGTTGGGAGCGATCGCCGGGCACGATCCCAACGACGCCAATTCGGCGCGCGTCGATGTGCCGGACTTCCTGACGGATATTGACGGCGGCGTGCAGGGTATACGCATCGGCATCGATCGCGACTATTTCTTGTACCCCGGCGTCGTCGATAGTGTGCGCGTAGTCACCGAAGCGGTCATCGACGAGCTGGCGGCGCTGGGCGCCAAGATCATCGAGGTCAAGCTGCCGGAACTGGAATCGACGCGCGAAACGCAGATGACCATCAGGATGGTGGAGTCGGCAAGTTATCATCGTCACCGAATCCGTGAGAAGGGCCACCTGTACAGCCCAGGCACGCGCGCCACCTTGCAGATGGGCGAAGTCATTCTGGCGACGCAGTATGTGGCCGCTTTGCGCGCGCGCGAACGCTTCCGTTCGGCTATGAAGGATCTATTCCGGCGCGAGTATCTGCATGCGCTGATATCGTCGACGATTCCGGTGTCGGCGCCATTGCTGGAGGATGTCTGGCGGCCGCGCGACGACATGGAGAACGGCGAAACGCCCACCGACGGCTTCGTTCATCACGTCTATCCAGCCAATCTGAGCGGGCAGCCGGCGATCAGCGCGCCCGGCGGATTTACGCCCGAGGGTCTGCCCATTGGCTATCAGTTGATGGGGCGGCCCTTTGACGAAGCGACGCTCTATCGCATCGCCTATGCCTACGAGCGGACGCAGAATTGGCACAAGCGTCAGCCGCCGCAGGTCTAGGACTGAAGCCTGGGAAAAGCGGCGAGCCGGTTCTCAGCCAGAACTATCAGACATAGCGCTGCATCCAATCCAGGAGCGCCTCGTTCTGCGCCTTTTGCACGCGGATGGGACCGGTGATCGAGGCGACATGAGACTGGCCTGGTATGCGCAGCATCTCGGCGACGCAGCCATTGGCTTTCAAGTGTCCGAAGAATTGTTCCGCTTGCCCGGCGGGACAGCGATAATCGTCCTCGCATTGGATCAAGAGCGTCGGCGTCCGGCATCGGTGCGCGTAGGTGATGGGCGAGCCGCGCCGGTAAACCTCGGGAATCTCATGGGGTCTGCCGCCCAGCTCACTCAGCGAGCCCCAGGGACCCATGTCGGCTGTGCCGTAGCGGCTGACCAGATCGGTGATCGGGTTTTCCGCGACCGCCGCCTTGAAGCGATTCGTTTGCCCAATGGTGTAGCAGGTGAGGTAGCCGCCGTAGGACAGGCCGCAGATGCCCAGCCGGTTTGGGTCGGCAAAGCCCGCTTCAACCGCGTAGTCGACGCCATCAAGCAGATCTTTGTGATCCAGCAGGCCCCAATTGCCCGATAGCGCGGTGGCGAAGGCGTCGCCATAGCCGGTGGAGCCGCGCGGATTGACGAAGAGCAAGGCATAACCGGCCCCGGCCAGCATCTGAAAGTCGCTGCCGTATTGATTGCCGTACCAGCCGTGGGGACCGCCATGAATGTAGAGGATCGTCGGATACGGCGGCTCGCCATCATTTGGCAGCAGCAGCCAGCCTTGAATCGGCGTGCCGTCCTCAGTTTGGTATAGCAATTCTTCGACGCGCGGGAAAGCGATGCCCTCCAGTAACTCATCGTTAAAGCGCGTGATCCGCCGCTCGTTGGTTCTGTTCAAAGAAGCGATGTACAGATCGCCCGGGTTTTCCAAGTCGCCAGACAGGTACAGCATTCTTTCGCCGTCGGCGTCGTGCAGCGTTGTCGTTCTCTCCCCGCCAAGCAATTGCCGCCATTGTGGCGGGCCGTTCAAAGCGACTGCGTAGATACCACGTTTGCCGCGCTCCACCACATTCACCAGAGCCGCCGATTCCGTCTTTGGGATCTGCGCCGCGCTAAAGACGGGAAACCATTGCACTTCAATGCCGGTGGGCAAATCGGCCGTTCGATTGACCGTAAGGCCGCTCTCGCGCTCCAGAATCCAGAGGTCGTCTTTGGTCGCCATCGGCTGGTCGCCGCGGGACGCGACCACCATGATGCTTTCCCCGTCCGGCAGCCAACCGGCGTTCTTGATGAATCCCCAGTCCAGTCCAAGGAGCTCTTCAACGTTTCCATCAAGATCGACGACGCGCAATTTGGCGGAGAAGAGATCGGACCGATCGGGGTCAAAGGAAGCGAGGTAAAGGATCTTACGTCCATCGGGCGACCAGCGCAGCGTTCGGTCCAGGTGCGCGTCATCGGTGAGCTGCCGGGCGCCGCCGCCGTCGATCGGCTGGATGTAGATGTTTTGGATGGCATCATCCACATAGCCGATACCATCGAAGCGATAGACGAAGCGCGTCACTCGATAAGGCGCCGTCGGATCTCTGGGCTCAGATTGCGCCGACGCGGTGAACGCGATGCTGTTTCCGTCCGGCGACCAGACCGGCGGACCATCGACGCCACCCGGCAGATCGGTGAGCTGGCGCGCTTCCCCGCCGTCGATGGGCAGCAGGAAAACTTGCTTTGCGCCGCCTCGATCGGACAGAAAGGCGATTTGTTCCCCATCCGGCGACCAAGCCGGCGAGCTGTCGCTGCCGCTCGACCGGGTCAGTTGGCGCGAGTCGCCATTTGCCAGATCAATGCGCCAAAGCGATGTGGTCGTGAGGTCGTTGTCCAGATCGTGCCGGGTCAGGTCGCAGACGGCATAATCGCCGCCGGGAGAGAGCCGGGCGCTGCCGATTCGGGCGTAATGTAGATCATCCAAGATGTCGAAGTTGCGTTTTGCAATTTTTGATGTCACGGCGCTCCCTCAATTATGGCGACGCTTGAAAGCATACTCGTTACGCTGCCACATCCTCAAGACGGCACCCGACTCGTCCAACTCAAAGCGCACGGTTTCGTTTGATCCGCCCTGCTCTTCGATCGTGAAGACGTGCTCGGCGTCGGTCGGTTTGAGGATGACGGGCGGAAAAGCCATGGCGTCGAGCGAGACAATCTGCAATTGCCCGCCGCGCAATATGACTTTCTCATAGCCCCAATCATGATGGTATTCACCGAGATACATCTTCCAGTCAGGGTTTGGTACGGGCGCGACTGCTTCAGTCGCCTTGATGATCTCCGGCAAGACAAGTTTGTAACCTTGGTTGATGTATTCGGGCGGCGCGCTGCCCAGCGCGTTCGTGAGCACGATCACCGCCGTCGATTGCTCGCGGCAAAGCGTGAATCCGGTGAGGTAGCCGGGATAGCCGCCGGCGTGGCCGCTGATTGACCAGTCGTCCAACTTGTATTGCATGCTGCCCAAGCCGTATCCTTCGCTCCAGGATGGTTCCAGCCAGTGTATGCGATGCATGTCGCGCAAGGAATGCGGAGAGAGGACGGCATTCGCCTCCTCGCTCAGGTGAAAGGCGGCGTATTTCACCAAATCATTCAGCGTCGAAGCGAAGTTGGCCGAAGCTTCAAAGCCATTCATCAAGAAGAAGGGCATCGGACGGCGCTCGTACTGGTCATTCAGTTGTGAATAGCCAATCGCCAACTGGGGGTCGTCGCTGCGCGGCACCGGATGCGTATCCGTCATGCCCAGCGGATCGACGATGTTGCGCTGCAGATAGCTCGCCCAGGACTGGCCCGACACCTGCTCAATGATGCCGCCCAGCAGGGAGTAGCCGACATTGCTGTAGGCGAACTTGTCATAGGGTGGTCGGGTCGGCGGACGCGCCTGGAGCTCGCGCACGAACTCATCCCAAGCCGGCGCGTCGCATTCCGTCCACATGGGGTTGTGAGAGTCGCGCGG
>WTGC01000224.1:0-9247 GCA_011523705.1 Chloroflexota bacterium
GCGGCGCCGGTTACGCGACCGGCTTGGTCGGCAAGTGGCACAATGGCGCGCTGGATCGGCGCTATCATCCGCGGTCGCGCGGTTTTCAGGAGTTCGTCGGTTTTCAGGGCGGCTGGAATCCCTATTATCGCTATCGACTGGACCGCAACGGCAGCATCGAATACGGCGACAAAGACCGCTACCTGACCGATGTCTTCAGCGAAGCCGCCGTCGATTTCATCCACCGCCATCAAGGCGAGCCCTTCTTCTTGCAGTTGGCTTATAACGCGCCCCATTTCCCGCTGGAGGCGCCCGACGCCATCGCCCAGAAGTATGTCAAGCAGGGCTTCAGCCTCGGCGTCAGCTTGCTCTATGCCATGATCGAAGTGATGGACACCGGTATCGGGCGCGTCATGGAGAAGCTGGAAGATTGCGGAATCGCCGACAATACGATCCTCATCTTCACCAGCGACAATGGACCGGCTTTGGGCGATTGGAACGGATTCTCGCAGCGGCGCTTCAATTACGGCTTCAATGGCGGCAAAGGCAATACCTACGAAGGCGGCATCCGCGTGCCGCTGATCATTCGCTGGTCAGACGGACTGGACGGCGGGGCGCGCATCGGCGACATGGCGCATTTCACCGATTGGTTCCCCACTCTGCTGAAGATTGCGGGCATCGAAGCGCAAACTGAGTTGGCGCTGGACGGCGTTGATATTCTGCCGGTTTTGCGCGGCGAACGGGGCGGCATCTATCCCCAGCGTTTCTGGCAGTGGAACCGTTATGTACCGCTTGCGTCTTGCAACGCCGCCATGCGCGATGGCGACTGGAAGCTGCTGCGCCCGGTCATCAAGGAAGCGATGGAGGTCAGCCCGCTGGATACGGCGCACGATAACGCCATTAAGTACGTGCCCGAGCATTATGACGACATCGTCCGTGAGCCGGCGCCAATGCAAACCGTGCCGGATCCGCCGCCGGCTCTGCTGTTCAATATCGCTGAGGACCCCTTCGAGCAGAACGATCTGGCGGCGCAGCATCCGCAGAGAGTCGCGGCGATGGAAGCGGCGCTCGAGCGCTGGTTCATTGATGTGACCGGGATTTGATCTTATTCTGTATGGTGGAATCCGTGTAGGGGCGACTCGGTGAGTCGCCCTATTTGTTTCCATCGCCGGTCTCTTACCCTCTGATTTGAACGGGCTATGCATTACAGTACGCCCATGGCAATAGCGGACCTGCAATACTGTCGATTCTATGCTGAATTGTCAGACTCATTCCAAGTTTGGAGCGCGAGTTGGGCGAGATATTCAGAGAATTCTTGAATCTCTTTCGCGGAGATGAACCACCAATCCGCAAAATAATGAGGTTGTTTCTGGTTTTGGCCTTCGTCGTGGGATCTGTCGTGGTATTAGAAAGTGCAATGGGCTTAGTGACGATTGGACGACTAGAGCGACATGTGAATCTTTTGAAAGAGCTATATGCACTCGCTGAAAAAGGATTGGGAAGTCACGAGCAGCTCGTGCTAATTGACAATCTCTACAATAAAGCAGTACGTGACTTAGATCAGTACAATCCTGACTTACTTCAAATTGCTCAACGGCACTTTCCCAACTTAACTCATGTCTCTTGGATTGAGGTAGTTCCGGCTGCCTTGACTTGGATTCTCATAGGACTAATGACCCTACATACAACCAAGGGTGGTTTTCTACAAAAGTCAACGGGCTGTGCATTCATATCGGGTTTGGGATTAGCGATTGGCTACGTTATAGCCGCACTGATATCAACTCCGAATGATCTTGTGGCAATTCTATTGAGTTTTTGCGGCGGAAATCTTTCTCTCGTTCTATTGGTCGTGATAGCAATTGCGTTGACTCAAAGAAACCAACCTGTATCCAAGGAGGAGAACAGTCCAGATAGTCCCATAAATTGATAGTCTCATACTCAAACTTCCGTACACGCTTTGTAGAACAGGAAGGATAACCAATGCCAATCATTCAGCCTAAGCAGCTAAGCGACTTCATCGCGCAGATTCTGGGGTCCGCCGGCGCGCGGACGGATTACGCCGATATCGTCGCCGACCATCTGGTCGACGCCAACCTGGCCGGGCACGACTCGCACGGCGTGATCCGCACGCCCTACTACGTCCGCTCCATTGAAAAAGGCGAATTGCACCCGACCGCTGAGCCGGACATCCTGCAAGAGACCGCCTCAATGGCGCAGATCTGCGGCAACTGGACCTTTGGCCAGGTGATCGCCAAAGGCGCGACCGAACTGGCGATAGCGAAGGCGCGCGATCAAGGCGTCGGCTTGGTCTCTATGTATCACGAGGGGCATACCGGGCGGCTGGGAACCTACGCCGAAATGGGCGCGGAAGCCGGCATGGCGTCGATGATCTGGGATGGCTGCCTCGGGGGACCGCGCTCGATTGTGGTGCCGCTGAATGGCACGGGACGCAAGATCGGCGCCAACCCGATTGCGATGGGCTTCCCCAGCGAAACATACGGAACGGTATTGCTGGACTTCGCCACCTCGATATCGGCGGCCGGCAAGGTGATGGTGGCGGTGGACAAAGGCGAGCAGCTACCCGGCGAGTGGATCGTCGATGCCGATTGGCAGCCAACCTCCGATCCGACGCAGCTGGCGAAGGGCGGCGCCCTGCGGCCGATGGGCTTGCCCTACGTGGGGCACAAAGGTTACGCCCTGGCGATGATGGTCGGTTTCTTTACCTTGATGGCATCGTTGCCGTCCGACAAAGAGCCGCCGCTGGAAGACCGCTGGGGCACGGTGATTCTGATGATCGATATCTCCCGCTTCGGCGCGGTGGATGTCTTCCAACGGCAGGTCGATACGATTATCGATTTCGTGAAGACCGATCCGCTGGAGGGCGAGGTGCTCTATCCGGGCGAAGTGGAAGCGCGCAATCGGCGGGAGCGGCTGGCGAATGGCATCAACCTGCCGGAAGCGACCTGGCGTGAGATCCTGGAATGCGCCGCGGGCTTGGGGCTGGAGGTCAAGTAGTCATCTGTAGAGGCTACCAACCTGGTCGCCCGCCAATAGGACAACACGCGATTTCGGGCGACCTAATAGGTCGCCCCTACATGTACGCATTGCCGTCGATGAACACCAAATAGTGCAGACAGAAATGGATGCCAACGCAAGCTGAACTATTTGCGGAATTGCGGCGAGCGACGGCGCCTGAAATTCGCCGCGACCTCGCTCTGTTTCTCCTCGCGAAGACCAATAGCCGTCAGTATCTCGATGAATGCCTTCGGATACTGCAATTGGAGCGCGTCCGCGCCACGCTGGACGAAAGCCATCGGTCGCCCCTGCGCGAGAAATGCCTGGGTTATTTCGCCGCTGGCAATCGCGACAAAGGCGGCTTGCTGCGCGAGGGCTTGACACGGCTGCTGGTCCACCTCGAGCATCCCGATGACGCTGATATCTACCGGTTGGGCGTCGAGACCTACTACCTGCAGCCGGTGGATGATGTGGCGCAGAATCTGCGGGCGGTCGCGCTGGCTGGCCTGGCGCCGATTGACCCGCCCCTGGCCTGCCTTTATGCGACTCGCTTCCTGGGCGAGCCACATACCTCGGCCTTCAATTGCGAGCCAGCGATAACCGCGATTAAGGTCCTGGTCGCTTCCGATCAGCGGCTGCCGATCTATCAGTTTCTGCTGCGCGGCGGCATCGAGATGGCGCAGACCGGGCGCGGCGAACTGACCGGCAAAGCGCTTGAGTCGCTGGACCACGACTTTCCAATTCCGCTCTACGCAGACTTGATTGAGCAATACCGAGCGATTGACCAGCCGACGGCCACGATGGGCATCATCAACTGGATAATTGACGGGCGCTCCGAAGCGCTTTATGAGCGGCTCGCCGAACTGATCCTGGCGACGCGCGATAAGGATCTGCGGCGCTACGGGCTGGTGATGATGGCGGCGGCGCGCGATGATGATTTGGGCGAGCGGCTGCTGCAAATGGCGAAGACCGCGCGGCGCGAGGACCTGCCGTTATTCATTGAGGCGATAGAGATCTGCCACTTGCCAGCGCGGGACGAGGCGCTGGAGAATCTCAGGCGCCGAAAGAGTTAGCGCAGCTCGGGCAAGTAGATCGAAGCAAATGCCCCTTCTATCTGCAACGCGAGGTTTTGCAGCAAGGCGGCTGGCGGCGCTTGCCCCAGGACATCGTTGGCGACCAGCACATCCAACGTCGCCAGGAAACGCCCGCGCGGGAAGAGCGCCAGCAGATGAACGCCCTCGTCGCCGCCGCAAGTTGCAGCCGGCGCTCGATAGACATTGGAGGCGGATTCATCTCGGGCATAGCCAAAGCTGTCCAGCCATTGCAACATGAAAGCATCGTCGGCAGCGGCGCGGGCTGAGGCGGCGTCGGCATAGACATCGACCCAGTAACCGAGTGATGAGAAAAAGACTGAGGAATCGCAGCCGCCATTGGAAATCTGCATTCGGTAGCGATACTGGTGTCCATGTTCGGCGGCGAATGTCGCGAAGGCATCCCGCAAATCCTCAACCACAGAAGACGC
This sequence comes from Chloroflexota bacterium, assembly GCA_011523705.1. Taxonomy (GTDB): domain Bacteria; phylum Chloroflexota; class Anaerolineae; order Aggregatilineales; family Phototrophicaceae; genus UBA6055. Next base: position 4,517 of record WTGC01000224.1, read on the forward strand.
CGCCAGCGCCTCAGTCGAGAAATAGCCGGACAGCTCTTGGTCAGGCGGAATCGAAGGCGGCAAGCCTTGGGCAAAGGCCTCAAAGGCAGCCATCACTTGTTCCTCTTTCGCTAGCTCATGATCGACCACACCGCTGCTGTCCACCGCCGACGGGTCGGTGATGATCAGCACCGTTTGCAAGGTCTCACCCGCTTCAGAGGCCGCGCTCGGATCGCGCTCGCGGATGGCTACGACATTTTCTTGCCCGACGAGCACATCGCCGAAGATTGTGTGCTTGTAATTGAGATGCGGCGTGGGAGCGGTGGTGATGAAGAACTGACTTCCATTCGTGCCCGGACCAGCATTCGCCATCGCCAGCAAGCCGGGTCCAGCAAAGGTGAGATAGCCGATCGGTTCGTCTTTGAACTGATAGCCCGGTCCGCCGCGCCCCGTTCCGGTAGGGTCGCCGCCTTGAGCCATGAAATTGGGAATGACGCGATGGAAGGTCGTGCTGTCGTAGTAGCCCTGCCCTGCCAGGAAGACAAAGTTGTTGACGGTGATCGGCGTCAGTCGTTCGAAGAGATCAACATAGATGGCGCCGGCGCTGGTGCAGAAAATGGCGCGATAGTCGACATCGGCTGCAAGCACGCGCTCCGCCCTATCAAATTGCATCATCGTCAGCGGCGCGGGCTCAGCGGCGTCGCAGTGCTCTTGCGGCGTAAGCGGATCGCCGGCTGTCGTTGAAATCGCCGCCCCGACGAAGACGCAAAGCGCGAAAATGAAGCGAATTACAATCATGGCTGATTCCTTCGACATCTGGTGAGCGAAGCGCTGCCTGGCCGCCGCATTGTGCTTGAGTCTGGCGCGCCTGTACAGGCAAAATCGGCCGCCGGTGGACAGTCGCTGCTTTGCCGCTCCGTTGACAGCCCAAAAGCCTTTGATAAAATCGCAATCCAATCATGAATATCTGATGGGCAAATAGATGAGCGACTTCCCAGGCTTCCCCGCTGAAACGCAGCAATTCCTGCGCGAATTGCGCGAGAACAACACGCGCGAGTTTTTCGCCGCCAACAAGGGGCGCTACGAAGAATTCGTCAAGGCGCCGGCGCTGCACTGGGTGACGGCGATGGGCGAGCGCTTGAAGACGCTGGACAGCGAGATCGTGGTTGACACGCGCGCGAACGGCAGCGGCGCTCTGATGCGGGCGGCGCGCGATACTCGCTTCAGCAAAGACAAATCGCCCTACAAGGTCAATGTCGCCATGATGTGGTGGCATGGCAGCGGCAAGAAGATGCAGCACCCGGGCTTCGGCATGCAGATCACGCCCGATGAGGCCGGCTTGATGGTGGGCATGTTTCATTTCGCCAAGCCAATGCTGGACGCCTATCGGCAGGCGGTGCTGGATGAGGCGCTTGGCGCGGACCTCGTGTCGATGGCGAAGTCGATTGAAGCGGCCGGTTATCAGCTCAGCGGATCACATTACAAAACGGCGCCGCGCGGCTTCGACAAGAATCACCCGCGGGTCGAATGGCTGCGCTACAATAATTTGCATGCTGGAACGCACGACATCCCGCCGAGCGTCATCACGACGCCGCGCCTGATTGACGTTTGCTTCGAACATTTTGCCAAGCTGGCGCCGATTCTGCGCTGGCTCGTTCGTGTGCAGGAGCGTTTCGGCGGCGTCTGAATGCGCATGCCGGCGGCTTTTTCTTCTTCCACAGCGGACAAGGCAGATTTCTTTTAGCTGGAATTGTCGCCGGTCGTTTTCTACAATTGCGAAGTTTCAAGCCGGCAGCCACTCGGCAGCAGTTCAAAAAATGAGCCGCGCTCAGCACATGGACTATGCCCGCGACATGCGCGCGCAAGCGGTTTATTGAAAAATGTGACAAAGCGAATAGAATGCGTTACATTCAGCGCTTGATTTTGTCGATGCCAGTGCTGTTGGAGAATCCGAACTGATGCGACGCCGGCTGCGATTTCTCATCGCCTTATGTTTGTTGCTGCCCTTCCATATTGCCTTCTTGCAGGATGAAGCCGGCATCAGCCTCGATATCATCGGCATCGATTCCACCGAGCTTGCGGAAATCGCTATTCACACCAGCATTTTGGATTCCAGCGGCCAGTTGGTCTCGGGCTTGGATGTGGACAACTTCTCGGTGGGCGGCGATCTGGCGGGCTTGGCAACGATCACGCGCGTGGAGAACATCACCGATGACGAGCTTGCTTTCGCCAGCGTCCTGGTCATTGATACCAGCAGCAGCATGGCCGACCAGCCCTTGTCGAACGCGCTGGCGGCCGCGCGCGATTACCTGAACGCCCTCGGTTCCAATGACCCGGTCGCCTTGGTTACCTTTAACGATCGTGTGCGCCTGGTGGTCAATTACACGACCGACCGCGCGCTGATTTTCGCTCAGTTCGAGAACCTGGCTTATGGCGGACAGACGGCGCTCTATGACGCCACGCTGCGCGCCATTGAAATCGCCAATGAGGCGCCTCTGGACCGCAAAGCAGTCGTGATCCTTACCGATGGCAGCGAGTACGGCAACGTCAGCGAGCACAGCCGCCAGGAGAGCATCCGCGCCGCGACCATTCATGGCGTGCCGGTTTATTCCATCGGCTTGGGCTGGGACATTGACCGCCGCTTTTTGGAAGCGATCGCGGCAGAATCCAATGGCGAATTCTATGAGGCGCCCGAGCCGGAGGAACTGGGGGAGATCTACAGCAACCTGGCTTTTCTCTTCCGCAGCCAATACATCATCACGATGAGCGCCGATGTGCCAGCCGATGGCACGCGTTATGATTTCACTTTGAATGTGACAACGGCCGATGGGCAAAGTTCGTCGGACCAAGCCACGCTGCGCGCGCCGATTCCGGTGCCCCTGCTCTTCTTGCCCGATGATCTCTTCACCGAGGCGCTGACCGAAGATACGCAGATCACCGTCGAGATCCGCGCCGACCAGGAGATCGAAAGCATTGAAGTCGCCCTCGATGGCGAGATCGTCTCCACCGAGGAGACCTTCACCATTGAGCCGGTCAAGGAAGAGCCGGGCGAGCATCAGTTGGATATCACGGTGAGCGATGTCGAAGGCGATGTCGGCCGGCTGAGCGCCGAGTTTGAGATCGCCGCCCTGCCGCCAACGGTATCCGACGACTTTGAGACAGCGCCGCAAGAAGATGTCGCCGAAGCGGAAGTGATTTCGGTTGAAGCCGGCGGACAAACCGAGATCACGCAGGTCGAATTCATCGTCAATGGCGACGTGGTGCATACCGATAGCGAGGCGCCTTTCGAATTCGACCTGGATCCATTCGAACTGTCGCCCGAAGAACACACGCTGAGCATCCGCGCCACCAACGCCGGCGGACAAACCACGACGGTCGACAAAGCCTTTGAGGTGGAAACGCTGCCGCCACGCCTGCAGATTGAAGGGCTGACGCCGGAAACGGTTGTGAGCGACATCCTCACCGGCAGCATCACCGTCGAGGGTCAGTCGCCGATCGTCAGCCTCAGTGTTGATCCCGAAATTGGCACGCTCGTCGCAAGCGACCGAATCGATTTCACCTTGGACGCCGCCGACTTGCCCCCCGGTCCCAACTCGATCGCCGTGCGCGCCGTCGATGCAGCGGGCGCCGAGACCTTGCAGACCATTGAGTTCGAGGTCGCTCCTTTGGCGCCGACGGTGGAGCTCAGTGGCGTCGCCGTTGACGCCGTGATCAGCGAAGCGCAAGAGGTCAATGTAAACGCTGGCGGGCAGACCGAAATCGCGCGCGTCGAAGTGTCATTCGATGGCGGTCCAGCCGAAGTAGTCGAGAACGAGGCCTTTACCCTCCCGGCGGAAGAACTGGGCGATGGCGCGCATGAGGCGCTGGTGACGGTCACCAACGAAGGCGGCCAAACATCCACAATTAGTTTGCCCTTCACCGTCCAGTTGCCGCCGACGCCAACTTTCACGCCGCTGCCGAGCGATACGCCGACAACAACCGCGACTGCGACAGCCTCCGACACCGCCGTGCCGACAGCAACACTGACGGATACTCCTGTCTTCACCAATACGCCATCTGACGAAGAAGTCACGGCGACGGAAGAGGCCATCGCGACATTGACCGCGACCGCGCAGCCTTCGGCGACGGAAACGGATGTAGCGACGGACACGCCCATCCCACCGGATACCAGTACGCCGCTGCCGACGAACACCACCGTCCCAACGGAAACCCATACGCCGCTGCCGACGAACACCACCGCCCCAACGGAGACCCATACGCCGCTGCCGACGAACACCACCGTCCCGACGGAGACCCATACGCCGCTGCCGACTGACACATCCGTCCCGACGGAGACGCATACACCACCGCCGACGGAGACGCCAGTACCGACAAACACCAATACACCGCCGCCGACTGACACACCGGTTCCGACGGAGACGCATACACCGCCGCCGACTGACACATCCGTCCCGACGGAGACGCATACACCGCCGCCGACCGACACGTCCGTCCCGACTGAGACGCATACGCCGCCGCCGACCGACACATCCGTCCCAACTGAGACGCATACGCCGCCGCCGACTAACACGCCGGTTCCAACAGACACCGATACGCCGGAGCCTACTGACACACCGGTTCCAACAGACACCGATACGCCGGAGCCTACTGACACGCCGGTTCCAACAGACACCGATACGCCGGAGCCTACTGACACACCGGTTCCAACAGACACCGATACGCCGGAGCCTACTGACACACCGGTTCCAACAG
>WTGC01000224.1:9347-43121 GCA_011523705.1 Chloroflexota bacterium
AGCCTACTGACACACCGGTTCCAACAGACACCGATACGCCGGAGCCTACTGACACGCCGGTTCCAACAGACACCGATACGCCGGAGCCTACTGACACACCGGTTCCAACAGACACCGATACGCCGGAGCCTACTGACACACCGGTCCCAACGGAGACGCCAACCGACACGCCGGTCCCAACGGACACGCCAACTGATACACCGGCTCCGACTAATACGCCTGTTCCATCTGACACGCCGACCGATACTCCAGTCCCAACGGACACGCCCACCGATACACCGGTCCCAACGGACACGCCAACCGATACACCGATCCCGACGGACACGCCAACCGATACGCCGATCCCGACGGCCACGCCAACCGATACGCCGGTCCCAACTGACACACCAACCGATACGCCGGTTCCGACGGACACGCCCACCGATACGCCGGTTCCGACGGACACGCCCACCGATACGCCGGTTCCGACTGATACACCGACCGACACGCCGGTCCCAACTGACACACCAACCGATACGCCGGTTCCGACTGATACGCCGACCGATACGCCGGTTCCAACGGACACGCCCACCGATACGCCGGTTCCAACCGACACGCCCACCGATACGCCGGTTCCAACTGACACACCAACCGATACGCCGGTCCCGACTGATACGCCGACCGATACGCCTGTCCCGACCGACACGCCGACCGATACGCCGGTTCCAACTGACACGCCAACCGACACGCCGGTTCCAACGGACACGCCGACCGACACGCCGGTTCCGACGGACACGCCGACCGACACGCCGGTTCCGACGGACACGCCGACCGATACGCCGGTTCCAACTGACACGCCCACTGATACGCCGGTTCCAACCGACACGCCGACCGACGCGCCGGCGCCAACGGATACACCGACCGACACGCCGGTTCCAACCGACACGCCGACCGACACGCCGGTTCCAACGGACACGCCAACCAGCACTGCGACGCCGACGGCAACCGACACCGATGTCCCGACTGACACGCCGACAGCCACACCGACCGATACGGCGACGCCCGATGTCACCGAAACCGCGGAGGCGCGATCAAGCCTGACGGCGGTGGCACAGAGCGTCCTGAATGCCCAAGCCACATCCGATGCCGAAACCGAAACGGCCACCATGGAGGCGACAGCGACAGATACGCCCACTGACGAACCCACCGCAGTCGCGGCCACCGCCACCGACGCGCCGACAGCGACCTCGGTCAGCGAGCCAACCGCGCAGCCGAGCCTGACGCCGGTGACCATCACCGAGATTGACGCGCCGAGCGCCGATGAGCCGGAGACGCGCGATACGGCGCTGGCGATTGCGGCTGTGGTCGCCGGCTTGCTGCTGCTGCTTGTCCTGTTCCTGCTGTCTCGCCGCCGACGATGAGCCGCAACCAGCTGGCAGCGGAAGACGTATCAATGTTTAGCTGGCTGAGCGAATTTGAGCATTGAGGGCGAAGCGATGAGAGAGTTCCTGATTCGAGTTCTGATCAATGCGGTGGCGATCGCGGTCACCGCTCTGTTGATCCCCAATATTCACATTGCGAACAACGACATCAGCACACTGCTGATCATCGGCTTGATATTCGGCGTGGTGAATTCGCTGCTCAAGCCGCTGCTGATATTGCTGACCTGCCCGGCGGTGTTGCTTTCGCTCGGGCTCTTCATATTCGTCATCAACGGCCTCATGCTCATGATCACCGATTCGCTGGCTGGCAACCGGCTGACGATCGACGGCGGCATCTTCACCGCCATTCTCGGCGGCATGGTCATGGCGGCGGTATCTATCGTGCTGGAATCCGTCCTGAAGCTTGACGATTCCCCAAAGCGCGCCCAGGCCGGATTCATCGTCTACAGCGATAAGCCAAAGGAATAGCGCGAAGCCTCATTTGGCCGCCGCCAGCGAGCGAAGTCGGGCTGGAATGAAAGAAGCCCGGAGTAATCGTCCGCACCGGACGGCGGCGAGAGCGCGATACGCTTGTGCCTGAGGGTCAGAAGACCGTATGCTGGATCAGCAGCGCGCGTTACAGCCAGCCGCTGGACGCCGCCGCTTCTCGCAAATGGCAATTGCTGGCGGGCTTGACAGCGTACGATATTCGCGTCATCGGCTTCGCCACATCGCTTCGTCCGCGGCGCTTCACCGAGCATGCGCGCTTCTACCTGCTGCCGCAGCCGCCGTTTTCCCTGCTGCGTTACCTGGTCATTTTCTGCCTGGCGCCGCTTCTGCTGGCCGTCCTCATCTTTCGTCATCGCGGCGCGATCATCGTGGCGCAGAGCCCTTTTGAAGGCGCCATCGGCGCGCTCGTGAAGTCCTTTGCGCGCCTCTTGGGCTTGCGTCCCAAGCTGATCATCGAGAATCACAACAACTTTGAAGAAGATTTATTCTTGCAGCGCTCGATTCCGCTAAAGGGGCTCTACCGCGCCTTGATGCTGGGGGCGGCGCGCTTCGCCTTCAGCCGCGCCGATGCCGTCCGCGTGATCTCTTCCTCAACTGCCGAGCGCGCCCGCCATTATGCGCCGGCGCTGCCGCAGGCGCGCTTCATGACCTTCAGCGACACGGACGTGTTTCTGAAAATGGAGCGGCGCATAGCGGTCGAAGCGGCTGAGGACATCGTTTATGCCGGCGTGCTTATCCCGCGCAAGGGCGTGCATCTGCTGCTGACTGCCTTCGCCGCGCTGGATCATCCGCGCGCGCAACTGCATCTGGTGGGCGGCGCGGAGAATGCCGCCTACGCCGAGGCGCTGAAACAGCAGGCGGCCGACCTCGGCATCGAGAGCCGCGTGCATTTCGCCGGCGCCGTCTCGCAGCATGAACTGGCGACCTACTTCGCCGCCGCCCGGGTCATGGTCTTGCCGTCATTGTCGGAAGGATTGGGGCGCGTGGTGGTGGAGGCGATGCTGCTGGGCACGCCGGTCATCGGCAGCCGCGTCGGCGGCATCCCCGATATGATCAGCGACGGTGAAAACGGCTACCTGGTCGAAGCGGGAAACGAAGCCGCGTTAAGAGCGGCGCTGCGGCGTGTCTATGACGATGAGGATGATGTCGCGGCGATGGGCGAAAAAGCGCGAGCCTTCGCCGAAGACTTTTTCTCGCCGCGCAAGTATGTCGAGGGCTATCGTCAGCTTTTTGCGCTTGCTCTTGGCGATAAAAACAGAGACGGCATGTATGAGGCAACGAAGACGCGATGAGTTCAGCAAGCGCGAAGAAGATCATCCGCTGCGTCTCCTGTGACGGTTTCGGCTGGTTTGAAGACGACTTCAGCGGCGAAACCGAAGACTGCGACTGGTGCGCGGGCGCCGGCTACGTCTATCGCGATGATGGCGGGCGCGACTCGCCCATCCCGCCAGCGGATTACGCCGCGGTCGCCGCTGATTTGGAACGGCTGGAATTGGAGAGGCTGCGCGAGATGGGCTATCAGGGCGGCGCTCGAAAACCCTGGCAGCAGGCGATTCGCAAAGACACAAAGCTGGGGCGCAACCCTTATCAAGATGAAGGCGAATCCTGAGCGGCAGCGGAATTGCGTGTAGCTGTGTCTGTGCGGGCGACCTTCTTGGTCGCCCCTGTTTACGTTGCGGGCGGCCTACCCCTCACCCCCCCGGCCCCCTCTCCCACAAGGGGAGAGGGGGAGCTACGCGCGGGGAGACGCAAGGTATTTTGCGTGGGCGGCGGCATGTTCGCGCGTGTGTCTACAAATACTGTAAAGGCGCCGCCAGAATCAGGCGTCGTCCTGCTCATCTTCGGCCGGCGTTCTCAGCTCATTCAACAGACGGGCGATATCCACCAGCAGGTCATCCAGGCGGCTTTCGGTCCGCTGGCTGACCTCGCCCAGGCGCTGGATGAGCTTGGCGGTTTCCCCGGGCGGGAAGCTGCGATAAGACCACCAGTAAACCAGCACAACCACCGCCAGCACCAGCATCTGAAACACTTGCTCGAAATCCATGATCTGTCCTACGCTCCCTGAGTTCTCAATTGAACGCTTGGCTAGGCGCTGTCGACGCCTATATCCAGCGCCCCGCTGGCGAAATTGCCGCGAAGCCGGTAAAGGAAGACGGTGTACTCGGCGGCGGTCGGCTGCGATAAGGTCAGCGAACAGAGGCCCTGCGCCACATCGAGCACGCCGCGCCTTATCTCTTCATCGCCGCGCAGCACCAGATAGCCGATCTGCTCATCGGCGGCGATTAGCTCATCGCGACAACTGATGACCGGATCGGCCGCGCCTGCGGTCAGCCGCTTCGCCGACGCCGTCAAAGCCAGCGCGCCGAAGTTGTTGAGCACATCGCTGGCGCGCTGCTGCTCGGGCAAGTTATGCGCGAGCAGATGAATCCGCGAATCGGCACCGGTTGAAACGCCGCAGGTCGCGTCGCCCAGCGCCGCCCGCGCCACCGCATCCAGCAGGCGCGCGTCGAGAATCTTGGGATTGACGATATCCATTGGCTATATCTCCTTCGCCCAGAATTGCGGATGCAAGTCGACGATATCCATCTGCGCGGTGGCGCCGTCTGTCGTCTTCCAGCGCAGTTTGAAGCTGTGGCTGCCTGGGCTGAGCCCGGTGATCAACATCACAAAGGATATGGGTTTGTGACGAACAGTGTCGACGCTGTGCGTAAGTTTGACGCCAATGAGGCCGTCATCGGCGATGTAATCCACCCCGTCCACCGCCACATTCAAGCTGGTTGTCGAGTTGCCTTTGCTATTCCGTACGCTGCCGGTAAAGCCCAAAAGCACATCGCCGCCGTGGGTCGTCAATGTCAGCGATAGTTTGGTCGCGTCGACATCGACGAAGCTGTTTGCCGTCGTGGTCAAGAGCGTCGCGCCGCTGATGACTTTGCTGGCGCTGGCATCCAGGCGGTCTTTCAAATGATTCTGATTGTCCCGCACGTAAGTATTCAGGTCGATTGAGGTCAGCGGCTCGCTCGACCAGGTCTTGGGCGTCGTCCAAGCCATGGCATATCCTCTCGCTTAGATGAATATGCCTTGAACTGTAGAACGGATATTCTAGTCATGGGCGACCAAATGGTCGCGCGGGGCTAAGCTGCAGGCGGAGGAGAGCGATCGCGGCAAAGAGAAGACCGCCGGGGAGTGGCGTGCCCGTTCGTCTTTGCGTCTTGCGCGAGGCGCTGCCCGGGTCGCAGCTATAAGGAGGTCTTAGTTTGCGATTGACGCGAGGTATTTGTCCAGACAGTCCAAGGTTTGGCTCAAGCCCGCTTCCACACCCATGTCAATGACTTTGTCACGCGCGTCCTGCGAATGGTAGCGGGAGACATTGGTCAAGACAGTTTCGCCGTTGATCTCGTCAAAATGGAATTCAGAATGGGATTCGGGCATGTCTTCAATAAGGTTGCCCGCTTCATCGGTGAAGACATCGGTAGCGGAGAATCGCCGGGGCGCGTCAATCTCATCATAGATCATTTTGCCGCAGTAGCGTTGGCCCGCCGGATCTTGCATGCAGTAGAACCAGGATCCGCCCGGGCGGAAATCCACTTCGCAGATCGGCGTGGTGAATCCCTCAGGTCCCCACCAGTTTCGCAGGTGCTGCGCCTGTGTCCACATCGCCCAGAGCGTGTCGCGGTCGGCGGCGAATCGCCTGACACACTCAATCTCGGTCGCTGATGGCATGCTGAATATGGCTTCAAATGTCATGGTGTTTCGCTCCAATTCTCCTTTTTATGCTGCGGGTAACCAACCCCATCCCCCGACCCCCTCCCCGAAGCATCAGGGAGGGGGAGTTTCACGAGGAGGGACGCAAGACATGTTGCGTGCGCGGCTTACATGCACCGCGGTTATCTACAGTCGCCCGAGGCACACACGATTCTAGCCTGCGCCAGCCCGAATCTGTCCATTCTGCACCTGATAGACGGTCGCCCGCTTCAGAAATGCCGGGCTGAAGATCTCGAGCTCGGTGGTGGTCACCAGCGTCTGCGCGGCGCCGTCGAGCCGCTCCAGCAAGTGGTCGCGCCGACGGCTGTCCAATTCAGCGACCACTTCGTCGAGCAGAAAGAGCGGATAGGCCCCCGATTGATCGCGCATCCACTCGAGCTCGGCGAATTTCAGCGCCATTACGGCCGTGCGCGCCTGCCCGCGGCTGCCAAACAAGCCGCAATCGCGCTCGTTGATGAACAGGCGGAGCTCATCGCGATGCGGTCCGGCGATGGTGAGGCCCCGAGCGATCGATTCGCGCCGCTGCTGCCCCAAGCGGTCCAGAAACTGACTTTTGATTTCCGCCGGCGTGAGCTGTCGATGCAGATCCAGCCCGGCGACATCAAAGGCGAGTTGGCGCGCCTCGCCCGGAGAAGCGGGAAGGATGCTGGGCAAATACTTCAAGCTCAGAGATTCGCGCCCGCCGCTCAATAGGTGATGGGTCGCGCGCGCCTTCGTCTCCAACTCGCGCAGGAAGCGCTGGCGCCCAGCGATGATGACCGCGCCGTTTGCCGCCAACTGCTCATCCCAGAACTCGAGCTCGACCGGGTCGGCGCGCTTTTCGGCGATGCGTTTCAGCAAGGCGTTGCGCTGGGGCAGGATTTTCTCGTACTCCTGTTGCGCCATAAAATACTCGGCGTCGACCTGCCGCAGCGTGCCATCCATGAAGCGGCGGCGGTCGCTGGGGGCGCCTTCCACCAGCGACAAATCGCGAGGCAGGAAGAGCACGACCTTGAGCAGTCCCGCGACATCCATCACCCGCTTTTCGACATTGTTGAGCTTGATCGCCTTCTTGAAGCGCGCCGCGCCGGCAGTCATATCCAGCATGAGCGTGATATCCAGCTTGTAGTAAGCGCCGTCCGCGCCGCTGATTTCGGCGGAAAGCCGCGCGAAGGGAATCGGATCGTTTTCGCTGCGCCAATGAATCAGTTGACGGTCGCTGGTAGTATACGGAGAAGTTGATGTCGCCAGATAGTAGATCGCTTCGAGCGCGCTGGTTTTGCCCTGGGCGTTTTCGCCAACGAGCACGATCGGGCGGCCCGCCGGCGGGCTGAATTCCAGGCGCGCGAAGTTGCGGAAGTTCGTCAATGAAAGGTGTTCGATTTGCATGGCTCGCTTGCTCGAAACCGCCACTCCCCGCCTAAGTCAAATAGGACGAGACAAGCCGCGCGTAGACACTGCGGTTCTCTCGCCCCTTTTTTTCTCACTATAGCCATGTTTTCGGTTTCAGGCGCGCGCACCCAAGCCGCCGCTTAATCGCCCGCCCATTGTGGCAAGAAGGCGTCTTCGGCGATCTTGCGGCTTTCATCGCTGGCGAGATCGTATACCCAGATTTCAGGCAGCGCCGGTCCTGAGCCGCTCGCCTCATCGCGAACCAGCGGGAAGCGCTGCATCACCAACCGATCACCGGCGCCATTCCAGCGGAAATACGATGTCGTGAGCCGCGGCTCATGCACGACAGGCAGCAGTTCATCGTCGCCCGCCGACACCTGCTTCAGATAGAGTTGATGACCAGGCGTCCAGCGCTCATCGGTATAGCGCCGGGCGAAGGCGACCGTCTCGCCGTCCGGGCTCCATTGAGCGGCGACGTCATCAGTCGGTCCCTGCGGGTCGGTGAAGGCGGCGAAGGTCTTGGCGCCCAAATCAGCGATGCGCAGATGGGTGAAGAATTGTTCGCCGCGGCGGCTGAGCTCGGGGAAGATCAGCTGCAAGCCATTGGGCGCGAGCGTGCCCATCGTGCCATGCGATGAGGGGATGAAGCGCAGTTGAATATCGTCATCGCCTCGCGGGATGAAGTCATAAATTAAGATGCCAGGCTGCGTCACATCGGCGCTGTAGAATGCCACCGTCATGCTGTCGGCTGACCAGACGGGGCTATGCCCGACCACTTGCTTGTCGGCGATCAAAGCGACGCTGTCATATTCGGCGCTGTTCATATTGACCAGCCAGATGCGCGGCAGCCCGTAGCGCCCGCCAATCGACTCCGCCCGTTGATAGACCAGCCATTTGCCATCAGGACTGAAGACCGGCGTCGTGCAATTCGCTTTGAGCGCGACGCAATCGACCAGGACAGTCAGGCGCCCGCTGGCGAGATCGAGCAGCCGCAAAGTGACGGCGCCCGCGCCACTCCGCTCGGCGAATGCCAGCCAGCGGCCATCGGCGCTGAAGTCGAAGTCAAAGACGCCGTTCTCGCTGAAGGTCAGTTGCTGCTGCGCTGCCGGGTCGTCAATGTCCGCAATCCACACATTCTGCGTCCCGCCAGTCGCCGGGTGGAGGAAGGCGACGCGCGTCGGCTGGCGCGCCGGATCCATCACCCAGGCGGCCGCGGCCACGCCCAGCAGACAGATGCAGACGATAATCAGAACAGCGAGGTCAAGTTTGTCCCTTTTCATTGCCTTCATGGTCGCTCAAGGATACAAATAGGGTTGACGCGGTTCATCGACGGCTTCAATCGCATCGGCGAAGACCACCGGCAAGAAGTCGCCGCCGAAAGCCGACGCTTTCAATTGCCCTTTCACCCGCAGCCATTCGCCCGCGGCATATTGCTCAGCCCCCGCCGCGATGATCGGCATGCCGATGGGGAAGGCATCGGCGACGCAGCAGCTCATGGTGAAGCGCGCCAGCATGAATCCGTCTTGCGGATGAATCGGCTCGCGATAGACAAAGCCGACCACATCGACAGCAGTGCCATTGAATTGAGCGGGCGTGTTGGCATGGTCGAATTCGCGCAGCCAATCCAGGATATTGCGGTCGAGCGGGCTGCGCGCCACATTGGCGACCCCGACCGGATTCAAGCTGACGCCGCCGTTGACCGCCTCGATGCCCAGCGAGCGCGAAGGAATCAATATGGCCAGCAGCAGCGGAAAAGCGACCACCAGGATGATATCCCAGCTGATATGGTAATGATGATGCGCGTGCTCGTGCTTCGACGGATTTAAGCTCTGGAACAGACAGGTCAACCCGAGAATGAAGAATATCAGCGCGCCAACAACGACTAGCCAGGCGAAGCGCTGATTGATGTAGTTGTCGAGATTGCCGGTCAGGATGAGCAATATCAAATAGATGCCCATGCCTAAAAGGATGAGCGACTTGGCCCAGGCGATTCTGTCCACCTGCTCTTCCCGCTTGTGTGGCGCCGCTGACGTCATCTTAATTTCGCGTATCCTATATCAGATATGCTGACCAATGCGTTACTGCTCCACGCAAGTTGGACGCACGGGCGACTCACCGAGTCGCCCCTACATTTTTGTGAATGATTGGTGATGGTACACAAGACGTTCATTAGACCGAGTAACCTAAAATGAGATTGATGAGGGTCCCCGCCAGCAAGTTCATCACAAAGGGCAGCAGAACCAAATAGAGCACGATGCGCCGGCGGAAGACGCCGGTGAACATCAGCGTACTCTTGATATCGACCATCGGTCCAAAACTGAGGAAGCTGACGATGGCGCCGGTGGTGAATGTGTTGACAAAAGCCAGCGCCAGGAAGCTGTCCACAGTCGAGCAGACGCTGAGCACGTAGGCGAGAATCTGCATGAAGACGACCGACAGAACCGGACCCGTGCCCAGCGCCAGCAAGCTCTCCTGGGGCACCAGCGTCTGCATCAGCGCCGCCAGCATTGAGCCAAAGATGAGAAAGCGCCCCATCTCGAAGAATTCGTCGCCGGCGATACCCAGCGCGGCCAGCAACTTTGCGCGCGCAGAAGGCTCTTCGTGATCGCAATGCGCATGATCGTCATGCGCGCCGCCCAAGGCAATCGGCTTGAGCGTCGCCGAGCGTTTGGCGAAGCTCCCGATCACGACGCCAACGATGACGGCGACCAGCAGGGTAATGACGATGCGCCCGATGAAGACGGGACCGAATCCGAAGGCGATGTAAGTGCTGGCGAAGACGATGGGATTCATGAATGGCGCCGCCAGCAGGAATGCGACGCCCAGCGATACCGGCGTGCCCTTGCTGAAGAGCCGGCGCGCGACCGGCACAACGCCGCATTCACACACGGGGAAAACGAGACCCAGGAAGGCGCCGCCGATTGCCGCGCCCAGCCGATTCCGCGGCAGGAAGCGCATGATGTCGTCCGATTTGATGAATGTCTCGATCAAGCCGGATGTAATTGATCCCAGCAGCAGAAAAGGGACCGCCTCGACGAAAATGCCAAGAAAACGGGTGGCGAAGACGCTCAGGACCAGCGTGAATTCACGACCAGCGCTTTGAGCCTGCAACGCGATAACGCTCAGCAGAAGCCCGGCCAAAAGCGCCAAGCCAATCAGCTTGGCCCGCTCCGCGGAGTGGTTGGCGCGCAAGCTACTCAGGAGCATTGCTCACCTTTTTCATGATCACGCCCATGCAGAGGCCGAGGACAAATGGGGATACCACGACGCATGGTTTTCACTGCGAGCCACTCGCGCCGTTGTCGGAAGCGCTGCGCAGCAGGACGCGATAAATCGTGTCGAATCGCTCGAAACCCGCTGTTGGCTTGCGTATCTTCATCGGCGCCGCCTGGACCTGATCTTTGACCAACTCATAAGTCTCGGCGCTGATGAGAATCTCGCCCGGTTCGGCGTTTTCTTGCAAGAATTTGCCGACATCCGGCGCTTCGCCCAAAGCGGCGAATTCGATGCGATTGGCGCCGCCCACCATGCCCAGCACCGAGTGCCCGGTGTGGATGCCGATGCAGAAGTGCAGCGCATGTTCCCGGTCGACTAGTGCGTGCAGCGCTTCCACCTCTTGCAGAATCGCCTGCGCCGCCTGCACCGCGCGCAAGGCATGATCGTCCTGCTGGTTCAATTGCGAGTTCCAGAGCGCCTTGATCGCGTCACCCAGGTACTGATCGACGATGCCGTCATGCTCGTTGATGGCGTCGCTGGCGGCGCCCAGATAGCGGTTGATGATCCGCATCAGATCTTCCGGCTCCAAATGCTCGCTGAAGGCGGTGAAGCCGTCCATATCTGCGAACATCGCTGAGATCGTGCGCTCCGCCGGGCTGGTGTCCAACTGGCTGATCGAGCCGATATTCTCCAGCAGCGCCTCCGGTACGAATGTGCCCAGCAGCCGGCGCTGTTCTTCCTGTTCCTTTCGCTCGGTCAAGTCGTCAATCACCAAGGCGACGCCATGATTGACCTGATCGTCGCCGCGCAGCGGACTGGCGACCACCTGCCAATAGCGCTGCCGGCCTTGATGTTCAAAGCGTTCCGCCCAGATATGCTGCATTCGTTCCTGGCGCACGCGCTCGACCGAATCGTAAAAGCTTTCGGTGACTTGCGGCAGCACCGCGTTCAAGGGCATGCCGCAGGCACTGGCATTGGTCGTGCCGGTGATGTATTCGGCCGCCTCATTACAGACGAGCACGCAGTTTTCGCCATTGACGGTGATGACGCCGGATCCAATCGAGGCGAAGATATTCGACAGGCGCACTTGCATTTCTTCGATCAGCGCCATCTGGGCGCGAATATCTTCAAAGAGGCGCGCGTTTTCGATGGCGACCGCCGCCTGCTGCCCAAAGCTCGTCAGCAAGCCCAATTCATTTTCTTTGAACAAGCCGGCCATGATGCGATTGTCACAATAAGCGACGCCGATCACTTCGTCGCGCGCGATCAATGGCACCGCCAAAATGCTCAGGAGACTGAAACCGGCGATGCTCTCGCTGTGGCTGAATTGCTCGTCGGCGCCCGCGTCCACGGTGAGCAGGGGCTCGCCACTCTCCGCCACTTTGTTGATGACGGACCAACTGACGATCCGGCCGCCGGCCGCGGTTTCTTCGGCGCTCAAACCACGCGCGACCGTGAATTCCAACTCGCCGGTTTCGCGGTTGCGCAGCACGATATAGCCGCGTTCCGCCTGCGTCAATTGAATGACGGTCTCCATCACTTCGTTCAGCACTTCTTCGGTTTCCTGTGCCGAATTGACCAGCGCGGTGGTATCAGCCAGGCGCCGCAGCTGCTGCAGCTGCATGTGCGTATCGACCAAGGCGAACGAGAGCTTGTCGACGCTGGAGCGGACCGTCCACAAGCGATCGATGGCGCTGGCGGGCAGGCTAATGCCGCGGCGGCGCAGCAACTCCTGCTGCTGCTCCAGCAATGTCTTCACCTCATCGGCGCGCGTCTTCAGCCCCGTCAGCTGGGTTTGTATCGCGCCGAAGGCGCTTGCGCTCGCCGTCTCGCTCATGCGCGTTTGTAAACCTCGTAGGCGCTCATGCCGACCGAGAGTCCTTTGCCGTAAATGGGATCGCGCGGTCGGAAGTCATAAGGCAGACCGCCGTCGTTGTTCGCCCTTATATGATCCAGCGTCTGTTGCACAATCGCAATCGTTCCCGGCGCGGCATTCTCCTGGATGCGTTTGGCGGTATTGATGCTGTTGCCCAGCGCCGTGAATTCGCGCCGCTGGAAGCTGCCCACGTTGCCCAAGGTCGCCTCGCCGGTGAACATGCCGATGATATAAAAATGCGGATCCGGCTCTATGCCCATTTCACGATAGAGATCGACGAAGCGTTCGCGCATCAACAAGCCGCATTCCAGCGCCATCTGGGCGTGATTGAGCTCGGGATTGAGCTGCGTATTGAAGAGCGCCATCACCTCGTTGCCCATGTACTTATCGATGATCCCGCCGCTTTCGTGTATGCAGGCAGTCGCGATCGCCTGATACTGGTTCAGAATTCTAAGTTTTTCGCTGGCCGCGACATCGGGCAGCGTGGACCAGGGGCGCACATCCGCGAAGAGGCATGTGACCTCGCGCCGCAAGCCGCCCATCTCGATATTGGCGATTTCATTGATCTGGTCGACCATACCCTCCGGCAAAATACGCTTCATGGCGTTAATCGTCGTTTCATGCTCATATAAATGCGTGACGTCATCCATCACCATGGTGACGCCCTGCGTCATGTGGTTTCTGTCCTTCAGCGGCGAGAGCGATAGCGCCAGCGCCACCTGCCCGCGTCCGGGAAGCTCCGCGCTCAGTTCCAGCGAATGATCCATGTCATGCAGTTTGACATGGTCCAAATGGTCTTCGACTTCCAGCGCGGCGTTCTTCATCACCTGGGCGACATCAAAGCCGACCGCGGCATTCGGCTGCAGATCGAGAATCTCGCCGGCGGCGCGATTAAAGGTGTGGACCAGGTCATTTGAGTCGATGGCGATGATGCCGCTGCCGACGGAGGAAAAAATGTTGTCCATCAATTCCTTGACCTGAGTGATCTCCGCCAAGATCTGCTCGGCGCGCATGTACATGCGGGCGTTGGCGACGGCGACTGCGGCAGTATTGGCGAATGCCATCATCAGGTTCAGTTCGCGCTCGGTGAAGATGCCGGCGACCAGGCGATTATCGACATAAACGACGCCGATGACACGCTCCTTGTAGCGCAGCGGCACGCAAAGCACCGAGCGCAGCGTGAAATTGATGATGCTCTGGTTCTCCGAAAGCCGCTCATCCTGGAAGGCGTTGTCCGCAAGCAGCGGCTCGCCGGTGGACATCACTTCGTTGACGACAGACATGCTGATCTGCGGCCGGTCACTGCTTGCCATGCGCGGTCCCATGAGACCGCCTTCGCTGCTGACGCGGAATTCCAGCTCGCCGGTGTCGTCGTCCGCGAGCACGATGTAACCGCGCTCGGCATTGGTCAGCACGATGACCAGCTCCATCGTCTCGGCCAGGACGGTTTCAATATTCAGCGAATTCGTAATGCGCGTGGACATCTCCGACAGCGCCCGCAACTGCCGCAGCTCCGTCTGCTCTTCGAGCACGCTGTTTTCCAGGCGCTTGAAATCCTGCTTCAGCAATTCGATGTTGTTGATAATGGCGGCCGGCATGGCGAGGCGGCGGCGGCGCAGCAACTCCCGCTGCGCTTCCAGCGTTTCGCTCACCTCATCCAACTGGTCTTCCAGCTGTCTCAGTTCGGCTATCAGATTGGTCGCCGTGCCCTGCGCTTCAGACATGCGATAACTTGGCCTCGCGCCGAAATTTCCCGCAAACAGCGGTCATCCCGCCCCTAAACGATTCGATACATTCGCAAAGAGCGAATTGCCGCGTTCATATTCCGCTACACCGAGTATACAGGAAAACCGTGTCGAAAACACGATGGCGATTGGCGCCAGCGCGGCCTTCTTTGCGGTAATGTGACCACCAGGATGCGCAGCAGGCTCATCGATCTCGCCGATTCGGCGTCTTCTCGGTCCGTACGGCGGCGCTAAAAGGCGTCGGCGGACATGGCGATCTTGGCGGCGCGTCGGCCAATCTCGACGGCGTAGTTGGTGCCGCGATCCCAGGGATAAACCTGCGACATGCTCGCCCAATACAGCCCCGGCAGCGGCGTCTTGATAGCGGGAATATGGCGGCTGTGATTGAGCGCCGGCACCGGCTGAGCGTAGGGCGCGCGCCAGACCCACCACTTGCGAATCCAGTCACGCTGGAAAGCCGGGTTCACCGTCTTAAGCGCCGGCAGAAAACGCTCGACCAGCGCCTCCTCGCTCAGTTGAAAATACTCGTGGGTCGGCTTGACGTAGTCGCCGCAATAGATGATATGGTCGCCGCCGTAGTGCTCGCGCGGGAGGTAGTTGGTATGCTCGACCAGAGCCAGAAAGGGAAAAGCCGACTTCGACTTGTCGGGCGTAGTCGCCGGCAGATTCAGCCAATACGTGTCGTCCGGCATCAGCCTGTGCTTCAAAGCGAAGACGACGCAGAGACCGCCGATGCTCTTCAGCGCCGCCACCTGCCGGCCGTATTCCGTATCCGCCAAACCGTCCGCCATTTGCAGCAGAAGGCGCGGCGATGTCGTGCTGAGGACGCGGTCGAAGAGTTCATGCTCGCCGTTGCTAGATAGCGCGAGGCCGGCGTCCGCTTGTCGAATGCCTTCGACGCGCGTCTTCAGGCGAATCGTGACGCCCTTCGCCCGCAGTTGAGCCGCCAGTTCATCGAGGAAGGCTTGAAAGCCGCCGACATAGGTACCGAGCTTGAGGCTGCGCTTGACGATACGCGCCCACATGAAGGACATCGGCACCTGATCATATTCTTCGGCGAATTTGCCGATTAACAGCGGCCTGAAGAATTTCTCGTAGGCTTCGCGCCCCATCCAGCGGCGCATCCATTCATCGGCGGTGACGCGCTCGAGCGAGCGCCATGAGGGTGTCAGTTTGAGGTAGATGCCGGCCAAGCCCATGCGCGCAATCGAAGGGAGGGAGAGCGGCAAGAAAAGCGCCGAGGGCGAGATCTCACTGCGCAGCGGCGCGCCGTCAATCCAGTAGCTCGTCTTCGGGCGGGGGAAGATGATGCGGTCGCGCGCGCCCATCTCGTCGGCGAGGGCGAAGATATCGTGGTCGCTGGCGAACCAGTGATGATAGAACTTCTCCAGCGTCCAGTCCCAGGCGTCGTCTTTGAAGCCGGCGGCAAGCCCGCCGACCTGCGCCGCCGCTTCGTAGATCGTGACCTGGTGGCCGGCCTTTGCGAAGTCCCAGGCTGCGGCTAGTCCGCCCGCGCCAGCGCCGATGATGGCGATTTTCAACCCCATCCCCCAGCCCCTTCCCGTAATGCTGTGTCTACGCGTGCCAGCGAGTTAAGGAAGGGGAGTTTTCCTAGCAAGATCGTTATTCTACATGATTAATTTGATTCTACTGAGAACCGCTTTGGGGGCGATCAATCCGCGTAGATATCTTCGCTCAAGCGCCAACTGGCGCGCGCCTCGAAATCGAGCGGGCTGCGATGTCCGGCTTGATAACGGAAATGAGCGGCCGCGCCGATCATGGCGGCGTTGTCGGTGCAGAGGAACAGGGGCGGAAAAAAGACTGGCAGCCTGAGCCTCGCGCTCAGCTTCTCCCGCAGCATTTGATTGGCGCTGACGCCGCCGCTGAGGTAAACTGCGTTCACCTTGAAGTCTCGCGCCGCCCGACAGGCGCTGGTCACCAAGGCGTCCGTCAGCGCATCCTGGAATGCAGCGGCAACATCGCTGACATTGATATCGTCGCGCAAGGGCGCCCGCTTCTCGGCGCGGCGTTCGAGTTTGCCCCGTCTACGCCCACTCGGCGGGACGGTCGCTGCGCGCATCACCGCTGTCTTCAAGCCGCTGAAGCTCAAATCATAAGAGCCGTCGGTCTTGGCGCGCGGGAAATCATAGGCGTCAATCGCACCCGTTCTCGCCGCGCCTTCAATGGCGGGTCCGCCGGGAAAGGGCAAGCCGAGCAGACGCCCAACCTTGTCGAATGCCTCGCCAGCCGCATCGTCAATTGTGCCGCCTATGCGCTGATAGAGACCGTGACCGCGCATGACCACAAGCTCGCTGTGCCCCCCCGATACAATGACGACTAAGACAGGGAATTCGACCTCGACGAAGTCCGGCGCCAGCCACAGCGAATACACATGCCCTTCCAGATGGTTGATGCCGAGCAGGGGCAGCCCAGTCGCCAGCGCCAGCCCTTTGGCGAAATTGATGCCGACCAGCAGCGAACCGACCAAGCCGGGTCCCTGGGTGACAGCGATGGCGTCGAGATCGTCGAAGGTCAATTCGGCTTCGGTCATCGCCTGCCCCACCACCGTGCTGATCGACTCGGCGTGCGCGCGAGAGGCGACTTCAGGGAAGACGCCCCCGTATTGGGCGTGCAGGTCAATCTGCGAGGCGACAATGTTGGATTTGATCGCGGGGCCATTGGTGATGACGGCGGCGGCAGTCTCGTCGCAGGAGGTTTCGATGGCGAGGATGGCGGTCATGCCCGCATTGTAGCACTGGAATTGCCGGTCGCGGATGTATAATGAGGTGCAGGTTGAGCGCTTTGGGCGAGGAGGCGCGCGATGTACAAGTCGTTTCGGGTCAAGAATTTCCGCTGCTTCAAAGACTTGCAGATCAACGATCTGGGTCGGGTGAATTTGATTGCGGGGAAGAATAACACGGGCAAGACGGCGCTGATGGAGGCGATGTATATCTTGACTGGAAGTCGAGATTTGAAGACGCTATTGCGCAGAGCAAATTCTTCCATGCCGCGATTTCGTCGAGACATTGAAGAAGAATCGAGAACCACGATTAGCTGGAGTACGATTTTCTCAGATCTTGACAGCAGCAAGCTAGTTGAGATTTCAGCAAGCGATCTCGATATTCATGATAGATCCAAAGGCAACGGTTCTACATACGCCGTAGAGATTAGTCAACTTCAGGACATATCGGCAACCGATGACAAGGCACTCATTGAGCTATTAGAGCGTAGATTCGACAGCTTCGACCAACCACCTAAAGTGCTGAAGTTGGCTTCGAATTTCGAAGCTCAAGATATGTATCTTGTATTGCATGATAGAGGTATGAGACCGACTCACTTTAGATTCAAGCAACTGTATCCAGCCAACATGTCAAATGCTCGCGAAAAGGCACATTCGCGCGAAAATTCACGCAGATTTGACCGAATCCAGAAGTCCAAGCGGCTCGACGTACTCATTGAGACACTTCAGGTTTTTGAACCAGAGTTGACTGATTTGCGACTCGGAACCAACGATGCATTACACGTTATAGAGGCGGAAATGGGGTTGCCAGAATTGGTGACACTGAACAATTTGGGCGACGGTATGAATCGCATGCTGGAGCTAATGCTGGCAATGTATGAGATTCGAGGCGGTGTCATGTTCATCGACGAGATTGAAAACGGATTGCACTACACGATCCACAAGAAAATCTGGCAATTGATCGACGAGGTATCCAAACAATGGGACATCCAGATCTTTGCCACGACGCACAGCTACGAAATGATACAAGCCGCGCACGAAGCATTCAAAGACGAAGACCCTTACGAGTTTCGTTTTCATCGGCTAAACCGAAGAAGCGATACTGGCGAAATTGAGGCTGTAACTTACAACAAAGCCGGAGTAGACGCGTTTACGAGCATCAACTATGAGGTTCGCGGATGAAAAACATCTATGTGGATCCCAGCTGGGGACATCTGCTCCTGGTGGAAGGTTCGGATGACGAAATCTTCTTCAAGAAGTTCACGCAGCACCTGAAGATTGACGCCGACATTCATATTGTTCAGTACGGTGGGAAAACTAAGCTTCGTAGCTTCCTACTTACGATATTGAATGACACCGATTATCCGCGCAATCGTAAGCATATTGGCATCGTTCGCGACTCTGATCGCAATACGAACGCTTTTGACTCGGTATTATCCGCTCTTGAATACGCGAACAAGAATCGAGGTACAGATCACAAGTTTTCAATCCCGCCTGCCGCCCAAACGAGATCGGTAGAATCACCGTACGTATCGGTCTTGACGCTGCCACCTGACGAACAGGGCACCTTGGAAGATGTCGTGATGGATGCATTGAAAGCAGACCCAATCATGCCTTGTGTCGAGTCCTATTTTGATTGTCTGACTCCGCTAATGACGAACATTTCTGAGGAACGAAAGTCGAAGAGTAGGCTGAGCGTATTCGTTTCTGGCAAGGTCATAGACATGGATGAGACCAGTAACCGAGATTCTAAACGCAAGTTTCTGCGCGAGGCCGTCGCAATGAATTGGTGGAAGCCAGAACTATGGAGACATTCTAAGTTTAAGCCGATTGAGGACTTCCTCCGCCAACTCCTCAAACCGTAGACCCGCCCCGCCACCTGTGCTAATCTAAAATCAACCACAATCATTCCCTGCGGAGCGCCCATGAGCAGCCCAAACCACCGCCTCGGCTGGACGCTGACCGCCATCGCGGGCGTCGTCGTTTTTGTCGCTTTCACCATCTGGGGCGGCATCCCGACG
Organism: Chloroflexota bacterium; assembly: GCA_011523705.1. Classification (GTDB taxonomy): domain Bacteria; phylum Chloroflexota; class Anaerolineae; order Aggregatilineales; family Phototrophicaceae; genus UBA6055. The sequence goes on from WTGC01000224.1 coordinate 27,989, forward strand.
GAATCCAAGGTAGGTTTATTCTGGTTGCAGGCGAGCCTATTTCTTATGGTCATCTGCGCGTTCGCCCTGGCTTTCTGGCATCTGCTCGTCCGTCCCCTAGCGCCCAACTTGCGCCAACCACAGAAAGTAGCTTTGTCGCTTCGCGCGCGGGAGCTGCTCGCGCTGATCTTGGCGAGCGGCGGCATATCGATCTTCGTCGGCGGCGTCTGGGATGAAATCTGGCACCGCAGCTACGGCATTCCCTTTGGCGAGGACTTGTTCTGGCGGCCCCATCTGCTGATGTATTTCGGATTCGGCACAGCCATCGGCGCCGGCTTCTGGGCGCTGCTCTATCTCAATCGCCATTTGCGCGGCAACTTTCAGCAACGCTTCCGCTCCAACACCATGATCGGTCTGCTTATATTGAACGCCGCCTTCTTGCTCTACGCCCTGCCAACCGACCCCCTCTGGCACTGGACACTCGGCGAAGACATCACCGCCTGGAGCATCCCGCATCTGATCTTGCTGACGAGTTTCGTCTTGACACAATTGCTGGCGCTGGACCTGCATGTATCCACCTGGCGCAGGCACGAATGGCACGTCATATTTAGAATCCGCTTTAGCGACAGCCTGTCGCTGGTGATCCTCGCCGCCATCATGTTGCTCTGGCTGCAGCTGATGCTTATCGACTGGGACGCGACGCTGGCCGGCCTCAGCTCGGAATGGATCGGGCAGTATCGCCCGGAGTGGCTGCTGGCGGCGAATCTGTTAGCTTGCGTCACGTTCACCGGCGTACTCGCCACTCGTCTGCTACGCTGCGCCGGCGCGGCGACGGCGGCGGGACTGCTGGCGCTGGTCCTTCGCGTCGGCGCGATTGAATTGTTTGACGCGGAAAAGCTGCAATACGTCGCCTGGGTGGCGGCGCTTTTGCCCTTGCTCGCCATTGATCTCTGGGCATATTACTGCAGCGCAATCCGCAAACGCGAACCGGAATGGCGCGGGACTGCGGCGGCCGTGATTGCCGCCATGGCGCTGAACGCCTTTGTCATTCGTCACATCTACAACTTGGGTGATTCCGACAATCTGGCTTACGCCCTCGCGGTCATCGTTACTGGCCTGGGCATGAGTTGGTTCACCAACCGGGTGGCCGAGGCCATGCTGCGCCAGCGCGAGGCGACCGTTGCCGCCACGAGCGAAGCCAAGAGCATCAAGCCGGCGCTATCCTTCGGCATTCTGGCCGCCTTTGTCGCTTTTATTTTCTTTTTCGTCGCAACCGCGTCTCCACCCATTTGACGCCGCCTTTTCGGGGTATACTCTAGCGCGTGAATCTGAATGATCCCTTGCCGGCGCCGATCATCGCCGCTGTCTTGACGCTTGCCCTGCTGACCACGTTTGGCTGCAGCGCGATAGAGTTTTACCAGGATCAGTCCAGCACGGCCGCCGCCACGATGGATCCGACGATCGTGGCTCTGGAAGAAGCATTGGCTGAAAACCGGGCGAGCGAGAGGTCGCTATCCGCGGGCGCGACGCAGGCAGCCGCCACCATCGCGTCGCTGGTTTCGACGCCGACGAACGCGCCGACAGCCGCTGCAATACCACTGCCCGCTTCCGCCGAGACCATCCTCTTCGGCAGCGTACCAATCGACAGCGACCGCCTCAATATCATTGCCGCCTTGGGCTTTGACGCCGACGGGCAATTGCTTGCGGCCACACGCGCCGGCGATGTTTACGCCCTGCCCGACCGCGATGGCGACGGCGTTGCCGATGAGACGCGCCTGATCTTCGCCGACCAAGCGCAGCAGCTGAGCCAGGTCGCCGGTATGATCGCGCGCGGCGAGGCGTTGATCCTGCTCAACGGCCCGCGGCTAAGCCTGCTGCGCGACGATGACGGCGATGGCGTTTACGATGGCGTGACGCATCTCGGAGAGGGGCTGCCGCTTGACCAGAGTCCGCTGCTAGCGAGCAATGGACTAGTCGAGTCGCCTGACGGGCGGCTTTTCAGCGTCGACATCACGTCGGGTGAGATCCTGAAAATCGTCCTGCGCGAGTAGGCGATGAATTTGGGACAAGCGCACTGGAGCTTGTCAGGCCATGAAACTAACAGACAATCCTCGCTTTGAAATCGTTGTCAGCGTCGCCGTGTTCGCTTCCATTGCGATTATGGCGCTGGAGACTTTCACATTGCCGGAGGGTTTGGAACAGGCGCTTTTCGTCTCCGACATCCTCTTGTCCCTGATATTCGTCGTGGAATACATGCTGCGAATCGTAACTTCTGAAAACAAGCGCGCCTATGCAATAAGTTTCTACGGTATCATCGATCTGATCGCTTTGCTTCCAATTCTGATTCATGGGGCGGCCAGCCTGCGTGTGCTGCGGCTCCTTCGCGTTCTGCGCGTAATGCGCTTGCTGAAAGTAACGCGGTACACCAATGCCCTGGATCGCTATAACCAAGCGCTGAAGTCGATCGCGGCGGAGGCGACGCTTTTCGGCAGCGTGGCCTTCGTTTTCATCGTCAGCTTTTCCTTCTTGATTTACGAGGTCGAACATGAAGCGCAACCGGAGGCCTACAGCAATATCTTCGATTCGGTATGGTGGGCGGTGATATCGCTGACCTCCGTTGGCTATGGCGATGTGTTTCCGGTGACCGCTGCCGGGCGGATGTTGACAGTGGCGATGGTGCTGACGGGCATGGGCATCGTGGCGGTGCCGACTGCCCTGCTTGCGTCCGCGCTGAGCCGCGCGCATAGCGACGAGTCGGTGGAAGAATCGTAGCTGGTCGTCGGCGAGTCGCCGCCTCGCCCCTACTTACAATCCCTACGGGACGCGACGGCTCTCACGCGCTTGCCCGCTGACTGCCGTGCCGAGCGCCGGGCCCAAGTTGCCAGAGCGTCCGCGATTGCGTTATGCTCAGTGGGACGGAAGCGCGAGACAGCGAGGCGCAATCATGTCTGAGATGGTCGCACCGGCGAAGCCCGCGGCAAATGGCAAACCGCAAGCCGAACCGGCGCCGAAGCCGCGGCGTTACGATTACGACATCGTTATCATCGGCTCGGGACCGGCCGGACATCGCGCCGCGATCCAATCGGCCAAGCTGGGCAAGCGCGTCGCCGTCATCGAAAAGAAGACGCTGATCGGCGGCGTCTCGGTCAATACCGGCACCATCCCCTCCAAGACGCTGCGCGAGGCGGTGCTGCATCTCTCCGGTTTCCGCCAGCGCTCGATTTACGGCGCCTCCTACACCGTCAAAGAGAATATCACGATGAACGATCTGCTTCTGCGCGCCGACCATGTCATCCGCCACGAGATCGAGATCAATCGGCATCAGTTGCAGCGCAACGGCGTCCAGCTCTTCGCCGGCATCGCCACCATCGTCAACGAGCACACAGTGCATCTCAATTTCGTGGGCCAGAAAGGCGAAGACGAGCTGACGACGCGTTGCATCATGATCGCGGTGGGCACAACGGTGGCCAAGCCGGCCGGCATCCCCTTTGATGGCGAGACGATATTCACCAGCGATGGCTTGCTCAAGCTGGATCATCTGCCGAAGACGCTGACGGTGGTCGGCGGTGGCGTGATAGGCTGCGAATACGCCTGCATGTTCGCCACGCTGGGGACGCGCGTGACCCTGGTCGAAATGAGCGAGCGGTTGCTGAGCTTCGTCGATCACGAGATTGTAGACGCGCTGGTTTATCACATGCGGCAGCAGCGCGTGACCCTGCGATTGGGCGAAAATGTGCGCAGCATATCGAAGACCAAGACGCGCTACGGATCTGGCGTCAAGACGCGGCTGGAGAGCGGCAAGGAGATCGTGACCGAGATGGCGCTCTATTCCATTGGCCGGCAAGGCGCGACCAGTGGGCTGGGCTTGGAGAATATCGGCATCATGCCCGATCATCGCGGGCGCATCGCCGTGAACGAGCATTACCAGACCGAGATCCCCAGCATATACGCGGTCGGCGATGTGGTCGGTTTCCCCAGCCTGGCATCAACTTCGATGGAACAGGGGCGGATGGCGGCTTGCCACGCTTTCGGCATGGAGCATCAGAGCATCCCCGAGCTCTTCCCTTACGGCATCTACGCCATTCCGGAGATTTCGACGGTGGGCGCAAACGAAGAAGAGCTGACGCGAGCCGGCATCCCTTACGAAATCGGCAAAGCCTATTACAAGGAAATCGCGCGCGGGCAGATCATCGGCGACACCATCGGCATGCTCAAGCTGGTTTTTCACCGGGAGAACCACAAGCTGCTGGGCGTGCACATCATCGGCGAAGGCGCGAGCGAGCTGATCCACATCGGGCAGACGGTGATGGCTTTTGGCGGGGCGGTCGATTACTTCATCAACACCGTCTTCAATTATCCGACGCTGGCCGAGTGTTACAAGACGGCCGCCTTTGATGGCGTGAACCGGTTGATTTAGGGATTTACCTCAGAGGACGCAGAGAGCGAAGAGATTTCACCGACTGCCTAGTAGGATTCGCTGTCGCCTTCTGGCAACTCAGGGCGCGGTTGTTGACTTTGCGAGGCGTCGCGCTTTTCGCGCAGTGCCTTACGGCGGCTATGGGTGCTGTAGACGAAAGTGCCTGCCGTGCCCGCGATGCTGCCGATGACGACGCCGACGCTTTGCCAGGCAAATCCAAGGGAAACGATATAGGCGCTCAATGCAATCTATGCCAACGCCGCGACGAAGCCAAGGACTAGCCCGACCATTGCGTAAACCATTTGGAACAATTGCTCGCGCTCCGCCATCGACAATATACGGTCTGCGCTTCCCGGCAGAACGTCTTTATGTCCTTGCATTTCCTTGGATGGCAGAATCGGACCCGAATACTGTTCAAAGTGAGCTTCTACTCGGGTGAGGGTTTCTCGTCGTTCGCCGTCGTCTGGCATACTTCCTCTTGGCGTGTTGCTGGATACGTTCTGTATTCTGCGCTATGAATGCCCATCGCATCATACATATAGCCGCCTACCGCTTCCCAATAGCCACGTATCGCCTCCGCGTCAGCTTCAGCAGCGGTTTCGGCAAAGAGACGCCGGTTCAGCACATCCCCCCAACTGAACAAGCCGCCCAAACCACGAATGAACGCGTTTGTTCTTGCCGCCATGTTATACTCCTCCGCCTTGCTCGCTGTTCACTCTTGGAATTCTGCAATCGCCTTTTGCCGTGCGCCTTTCATGCTCGCCGATTGCCTACCACAAGTCCGCGCCAACCGCCTCCCAGTCAGCGCGCATGGCATCCGCATCCGAACGCGCGAGGATTCTTTCGGTGAACTCCCTGCTTTCGGAACCGGTGAAGTCCATCAGGCTTGCCAAGCCACGCAAAAAGAATGCTTTGGCAAATGAAACGAATTCGCGATCTTGCGCTTGTCGTATGCCATGCCTTGCTCCAACCAACTGCCCACACTATACACGCGGATTCTTTACCATGTCAACGATTTCTCACCTAGCATATTGTCAGCGCCTCCATCCGTCAATAACGTCAGATCCACTCTATACTATTTTCAACTCGCCAATTCATTAGCCCGTCAGCACACGAACAATCGGCTCCATGTAGACAACAGTATGAGACGCATCAGCGGGCGGCGCTTGCCTGCGCTCATTCGCGGGACAGAACCTCGGCTTCCTCAGATTGTTGTTGCGCCAGCGCAGATATGGTATCTTACGCTGACCATCAAGATAAGCATGGTCACGAGTTTGAGTGGGCAGTTGCAAGGCATAGAGAAAGGTGGTTATCGATAGCAGATTCGAATCTTGAGTTGCTAACCTTTAGAAGATCATTCCAAGGAGATATCTGATGACCAAGTACAATCGCAAGGCGCTATTGTCGATCTTAGTTCTGGTGGCTGTCGTCTTGTTTTCCACCGCGCTGGTCACGGCGCAGGAGCAGACCGAAGTCGGCACGCCTCGCGCGACAACCCTCATCGTCGACAACCTTGGGGGGCGCGTCAATAACCCGACCCAGACCAACCCCTACCAAGCGGGCACGCACCAGAGCGCTGGCTTGCACCAGCTGGTCTATACAAATCTGTGGGAAATCAATACGGCGACAGGTGAGCAATTCCCGGCTTTGGCTGCTGAAATGCCAGAGGCGCTGAATGATGATTTCACCAGCTTCCGCGTTACCTTGCGCGATAATCTGCGCTGGAGCGATGGCGTGCCCATCACCACGGCGGATATGGCTTTCAACATCGACATGATCTTGAATACGCCGGAATTCCCCTATAGCGGCTTCTTGGCGCAGGTGATCGACAATTACGAAGTCGTCGATGATCTGACGATGATTCTCAACCTCAAGCGCTCGGAGCCGCGCCTGGCCTACACCCTGGGCGTACATATCTGGGGTGACAACTTCCGCCTCGTGCCCAAGCACATCTGGGAAAATGAGGACCCGGCGACCTTCCAGAATTATCCGCCGATTGGCAGTGGGCCATACACCTGGACGGATTATGATCCCAACGGCAATTGGTTCCTCTATACCAAGCGCGAGGACTGGCAGCATACCGATGTCGGCCAGATCTATGGCGAGCCGGGACCAGACTATGTGCTCTTCCGCTTCTATGGCACCGAAGAACGCCGCATCATCGCCGCCATTCAGAACCAGCTGGATATCTTGACCGATATCTCGCCGGAAGCCTGGGACATCCTGCGCGATGCCAACCCGAATGCCGCCGCCTGGCACCAGAACTTCCCATATGCCAATTTCGATGACCCCTGCGAGCGCGGCATCGTTTTCGCCAACCATCAGGAGCCATGGGACAACCAGAATGTGCGCTGGGCGATGGCGCTGGCAACCGACATCAAGAGCGTCGGCTTGGCCACCTTCGCCGGCATCTTGCGCGTCTCACCGCTGGCTGTGCCGCCCGTGCAGGTCATCCATGACGCCTTCCACAAACCGATGCGCGACTGGATGACAGAGTTCGCTTTTGAGGACGGCTATCAGCCCTTCGACCCCAACTACGCGGTCGACATCGCCGCCATCTTGGCGGAGCAAGGCATCGAGGGCTTGCCTGAGAGTGAAGAGGCGCTGGTCGACCTCTTTGGTGTGGGCTGGTGGAAGCATGACCCGGGCAAAGCCACCGAGATGCTGCAAGCTGAGGGCTTCACGCTGGAGAATGGCGCCTGGCACAAGCCGGATGGCAGCCCTTGGCAGATTACAATTAACTCGCCATCGAACTTCGAGGTGCAATCGCAGCGTCTGGCTTTCGCTATCGCCGATAACTGGCGCGATTTCGGCATTGACGCGACGGTGCAGCAAATGGACTCCGGCACCTTCTGGAGCAATTACAGCAATGGAACCTTTGATGCCGGCTCCTATTGGCCCGGTTGCGGCGCCTTACCCGATAGCTGGGACCTGCTGGATGTCTTCTGGCACAAACGTCACATCGTGCCCGTTGGCCAGCCGGCGCCCGGCAACGCCATGCGTTACGACAGCGATGCGCTAAGCGGCATTCTTGATCAGATCGCGCCGCTGCCGAGCGACCATCCGGACACGATTCCGTTGCTGACAGAATTCGAGAAGCAGTTCATCGTCGAGCGCCCCTGGCTGCCGATGTTCGGCACCTCGAAATTCGTGCCGGTCGTCACCACCTATTGGGACGGCATGCCCACCGCCGATAACTTCTATGAGGGACCTTGGTGGTGGTGGTCGCTGTTCAAGTATCACATGCCCTTCATCCAGCCAAAGTCTGACGGCTAGACTCTAGCGATAGCATATTGGATTGGGTCTGTTCAATTGAGTAGACCCAATCCACCTTGTGCGAGACTCATTCATGCAATTCGCCAAGTTCGTACTCACGCGGATTATCGCCTATGTCCTGGTGATATGGATCGGCATCTCGGTTGTCTTCTTTGTGCCGCGCTTTATGCCGTCTGACCCGGTCGAGTCCATGCTGGGTCGTATCATGAGCCAAGGCGCCTATATGGAGGCGGGACAGGTCGAGGCGATGCGCGCCACCCTGACGCAGGCTTTCGGCCTGGAAGGGACCTTAGCGGAGCAGTATTTCGGCTTCTTCCACCGCACCTTTCTCACGCGTGACTTCGGACCCTCGCTTTCCATGTTTCCCACCCCGGTTAACGAATTGATCGGGCGCGCCCTCCCCTGGACTCTCGGCTTGCTGCTGTGCTCAACCATCATCGCCTGGATCCTGGGCAACGCCATTGGCTTGCTCGCCGGTTACAAGAGCCGCTGGTTCTCCTCCCGTGCGCTGGAAGTCATCGCCATTTTTGTCTACCCCATCCCCTATTACATCACCGCGCTCATCTTGATCATCTTGTTCATCCACATCAATCCGATTTTCCCGCTCTTCTTCTCCATCCGCGGCGACCCGCCCTCTCTCGAATTCATTATAAGCGTGATATACAACTCGATTCTGCCGGCCGCCTCGATCGTCATCGTCGGCTTTGGCTGGTGGGTCTTGAGCATGAAGGCGCTCGCGTCAAGCATCTCGGAAGAAGACTTCGTCTATTTCGCCAAGTTGAAAGGCGCGGGCGAAGGCCGGATCATGACCGCCTACGTGCTCCGCAACGCCATCCTGCCGCAGGTCACCGTGCTGGCGCTGCAACTGGGCGCCATCTTCAACGGCGCGTTAATCACGGAGATTCTCTTTACTTTTCCCGGTTTGGGCACGATTACCTATAGCGCGGTATTGCAAGCCGACTATAACCTGCTCATGGGCACGATAACGATATCTATCATCGCTGTCGCCACGTCCACTTTGATTATCGACCTGTTGTATCCCTTCTTTGATCCGCGGATCAGGCTGAGGTAATGATGCGCCAATCCAATCCCAGGTTGACGATTGGCATCGTTATATTTGCCGCTTTCATCGTGCTTGGCGGCATCCTTCCATTCTTTTCCCCGGAAGACCCGCGCGACTGGATCCGGTACCCGCGCAACTTGCCGCCCAGCGCCGAGCATCTACTGGGCACGACCAATTTGGGGCAGGACACCTTCTGGCTGCTCTCTTATGCGACGCAGAACTCGCTTTTCATCGGATTGTTCGTCGCTTTCTTCGCTACGCTCATTGGCGTCTTCGCCGGGCTGGGGTCCGGCTTCCTCGGCGGCATTCCCGACCGCATCATTACGCTTTTGGCCGACGTCTTCATCGTGGTGCCGTCCTTACCCATCCTCATTTTGATGTCCTCTTTGCTGCAGGGGCGCGCTTCGCTGGTTCTGATCAGCATCATCTTGATCCTGTTCAATTGGCCTTGGCCCGCCCGCCAGATGCGCTCGATCGCCCTCAGCATGCGCGAGCGTCAATTTGTCAACACAGCGCGCTTCTCCGGCTCGAATACGCTTCAGATTCTGGCGGAAGAAATCCTGCCCCATATCTTCAGTTGGGCGATGGCCAATTTCGTGAATACGGTTTTGGTCGCCATCGCCATCGAGTCCGGATTGGCTGTCATCGGCTTGTCGAGCCTGGAAGAAGCCACGCTGGGCACCACCATCTATTGGGCGCTCCAGCATCAGGCGCTGCTGGGCAGGCGCTGGTGGTGGATCGGTTCGCCGGTGGTCGCCATCATCTTGCTATTCATCGCCTTGTTCCTGATATCGACCGGCATATCCAGCTTGTCGGCCGAGCGGCGGGGGCACGGCGATGCTTAGGCTGCGTGAGCTCAAGTGCTACTACGATACGCCGCGCGGCGTCGTGCAGGCGGTTGACGGCGTCAGCATCGATATTCAGCCCAACGAGGTGCTGGGCATCGCTGGCGAATCGGGCTGCGGCAAATCGACCTTGCTGAAAGTCCTCTATGATTACTTGCAGCCACCGCTGCGCATCGTCTCGGGCGCCTACGAAGCCGACTTCCCCGATGGCAGCGGCAAAGTGAAAACGATCGGGCCCGGCGAAATCTGCAATCATTGGTGGGAGTTCATCTCTTATATTCCGCAAGGATCGATGAGTGTGCTCAATCCGGTCATCCGCATCGAGAATCAATTCTTTGATGCTGTGCCAAGAGACCACCCCCTCAAAGCGGTGGGCAAAACAGCGATACGCGAGCGGGTCGCGGCTTATCTGAAAGAGCTGGAGCTGCCGGTTGAGGTGCTGAAATCATATCCCCATCAACTGAGCGGCGGCATGAAGCAACGGGTGCTGGTGGCGCTTGGAACCTTCCTGCATCCGCAGATCGTCTTGGCGGACGAGCCGACAACGGCGCTGGATGTGGTGGTGCAAAAGGGCATCCTGCTGATGCTGATTGAGTTGCAGCAGCAGATGGAAAACACGCTGGTGGTGGTCTCGCATGATATGGGCGTGCACTATCAGATCAGCGACCGGCTGGCGATCATGTACGCCGGCAAGCTGGTGGAATACGGACCCACCGACGCCATCTTTAGAAACCCCGCCCATCCCTACACGCAGATGCTGATTCAGTCTTTGCCGCGCGTTGGCGACCGCAGCCAGCGGGTGGGCATTTCCGGAAGGCCCCCGAGCTTGGTGGACCCGCCGGCCGGCTGTCGCTTCGCGGCGCGCTGCCCCAAAGTAATGGACCATTGCGCCCACCAAGAGCCGGCTCTGATTCAAATTGAGCCGGAGCACTTCGTGTCTTGCCACTTGTACGGAGAGCAAGCCTTGTGACGGCAAATCTGCTGGAATTGCGCAATGTCAGCAAGGTCTTCCGCATCGGCGGCTTGGTCTTCGGCACGCGCCTGGTGGCCGTGGACGACGTCAGCTTGAGCTTGCCGGCGGCTGAGCCATCGATTTTGAGCATCGTCGGCGAATCCGGCAGCGGCAAAACCACGCTGGCGCGCATCATCCTGGAGTTGGAGCATCCGACTTCTGGTGAGGTGCTGATCGAAGGCCACCCACTTTTCGAAAAAGGCGGCGCCGGTCTGAAGGGGCGAGATTACTATCGCGCGGTTCAGCCGATTTTTCAAAATCCCTTCGAGGCATTCAACGCACGCAAACGGGTGGACAAATACCTCTTCAACGCGGCGCTGCGGCTGAAGATCGCGGCGAACCGGAAAGAGGCGCGCGAGATCGTCGCTGAGGTACTGGAATCGGTGGGCTTGGATCTGTCGCGCGTCGAAGGCAAATACGCCAATCAATTCTCCGGCGGCGAATTGCAGCGCATCTCGGTCGCGCGCAGCCTCATCCCCCGGCCCAAACTGATCGTCGCCGATGAGCCGGTCAGCATGATCGACGCTTCGCTGCGCATGAATATCGTCAACCTCTTCCTCGAATTGAAAGAGCAGTACAAGGTCAGCTTTGTATACATCACGCATGATCTCTCGACCGCCTACTACGTCAGCGATTACATCGGCATCATGTATCGCGGCAGTGTGGTGGAGTACGGTCCGTCAGAGCACATCCTGACCGACTCCGCCCATCCCTATACCGAGCTGCTGCTCGACTCCGTGCCGACGGTGGACCACAAGTGGGAGCGGCAGGTGGCGCTGCCGGATTTCGAGCTCAAAGAATTTCAGGCGCAAGCCTGCAAGTTCGCCAAGCGCTGCCCGTACGTCCAGCCCATCTGCGAGCGGACGATACCGCCGATGGTTCCGATATCGGATGAGCGGCAGGCGCTATGCTACAAGCCCGTCGACTTCGCGCCAAATTCAGTTAAGCAGACGGGTGCGAATGAAGCACTGGCCACAGCAGGCAAATAGCGAAGGGTCTATGCGTCGCGAATGTGAAGGAGAGTCAAATGGAATATTTCAACGGATTGCATTTGAATATGGGCAATATCTCGCGCTTGTCCCGCGCCAAGACGCGCTCCATCAGCGCCGAGAATTTCAAAGGCGAAAAAGGGGCGGGCGGCATGGCCACCGATGGCTTCTCTCTGTCCGCCGCGCAAGACTTGGGCCAAGGCTGGAAGGTCTCGCCATGCATCCAACTGGAAGCCAACAGCGTCACCACTTTGGCCGAGATCGATGGTCCCGGCGCCATTCAGCACATCTGGATCACCACCCATGCCAAGTACTGGCGGTCCTTGATCCTGCGCTTTTACTGGGATGATGAAGAGACGCCGTCGATCGAGGCGCCCTTTGGCGACTTCTTCTGTAATGGCTGGACAGAATACTGTCATGTCAACTCAATGCCCATATCGGCTAATCCTGACAGCGCTCTCAACAGCTATTGGGAAATGCCCTTCCGCAAGAGCGCCCGCGTCACAATTGAGAACTTGCTGGACAAGCCAGTGCAGCCTCTGTTTTATCAATTCGATTACACGCTGACCGATGTGCCGGAGGATGTCGGCTATTTGCACGCGCAATGGCGGCGCAGCAACCCGCTCCCCTACAAAGACGTCTATACGATCGTCGATGGCATCAAGGGCATGGGGCACTACGTCGGGACTTATATGGCTTGGGGCAGCAATAACCGGGGCTGGTGGGGCGAGGGCGAGATCAAATTCTACATGGATGGCGACAGCGACTTTCCCACGATCTGCGGCACCGGCACCGAAGATTATTTCGGCGGCGCCTGGTGCTTCGGCCGGCAGGACCGTGAATACGCCACCTTCACCTCACCCTATCTCGGTCTGCCCCAGGTCATCAAGCCGGACGGCTTTCGTCATAGCCAGCAGCGCTTCGGCATGTACCGCTGGCATATCCCCGACCCGATAAGATTCGAACAAGATCTGCGCGTGACGATACAAGCGCTAGGTTGGCGATCGGGGTCCATGCACGAAGCGTCATTTGACGAGTGGCGCTATCTGCCGCTGCAAGATGATATCGCTTCGACCGCCTTCTGGTATCAAGCCGAGCCGCACGCGCCCTTCCCGGAAATGCCCGATCGGGATTTCCTGGAGGTGATTTAGGGGAAACTCGAGAATACTCTTGCAAGATCCCAGCTGCGGGTCCTATCGGCTGAGGAAAACGCGCTAGCTTGGGTCGCCTTTGCCCTCTGGCAATTCGGGAGACGGCGGAGGATTCTTCAATGCTTCGCGTCTTTCGCGCAGTTGGCGGTGGCGGGCATGGTTGCCATATATGAAAGTTCCGGCCATGCTTGCGATGCCTGCTACGATCACACCAATGCTTGCGGCTACCGATCCTAAACCAAGCGCATAGGCGCTCAGAGCGATTAATGCCACTGCTACGAGAAACCCGAATACAAGTCCTAGAGTCTCGTATCGCGCAAGCTGGCGCTGCCTTAATGCCGCTATTGTCAAGTTACGGTCGGCACTGCCCGGCAATACATCTTCATATCCCTGCATTGCACCCGGCGGCGGAAGTGGACCCGAATATTCTACAAAATGAGCTTCTACTCGGGTGAGGGTTTCTCGCCGTTCGCCGTCGTCTGACACGTTTCCTCTTGTTGCGCAACGGGATAGATTTTGTATTGTTCGCTATACATACCCATTGCATCGTAGAGATAGCCGCCAACGTCCTCCCAAACCTCGCGCAGCGCCTCAGCATCCGCTTCCGCAGACGTTTCGGCAAATAGACGCCGATTCAGCACATCGACCCAACTGAACATTCCGCCCAAGCCACGGATGAACGCATTTGTCTTGGCTGACATGTCACCCTCTCGTTGCGTATCATCTGCGGATTACTGCGAAACTTTAGTACATTTTCTATCGAATCTAAGGCACCTCAGCTATCTACGTCGACGATAGCGTATAGCCAGTGCCCCCATCTGTCAATGAAGCCAAATCCCCCTGTGCTATACTGAACGCGGCCCCCACCCCAACCCCTCCCCCACAAGGGGCTGAGGACAGGACAGGATTGATATAAACGTGTGTAGAAGCGCAACGTTAGACGTCAAAAGCATCTCTCGCGGCGAGAATTGTAGGGGCGACCCAGTGGGTCGCCCGAAAAAGCACAATAGAATACGGAGTTCGTGACAATATTCTTTTCGCTGAAAAACTGTCCTGTCGTCAGCAGCAAGCTAGGGAAGGGGGAGCATGTTCGCCGAGAAAAACGTAGCGCGATTAACTCGCTGATCAAGTACCCGAGTTTCCCTGTTCAGCCTTCAAGTCACCCTTCCTTAGTTCACCATGGAAGGGCCGGGGATGGGGTTGAGTACGCCAAGCGAAGTCCTATCGACGCCCTGCCGTCAGGTGCGCCCGCCCTTAAAGCATGGTAAGATGCAGGCTGTCGTGTAAGGCGAAAAGAGCATCCATGCGCATTCTGGTCATCTCCGACATTCACGCCAATTTCACCGCCTTTGAAGCTGTGCTGGCCCACTGCGACGGCGAATGGGATTTCGTCTGGTGCCTGGGCGACGTGGTCGGTTATGGACCCGACCCCAACGAATGCGTCGATCGCCTTAAAGAGTTGCCCCAGCTCTGCTTGGCTGGCAACCATGATTGGGCGGCGCTGAACCGATTGGACGCGCGCACCTTCAATCCCGATGCGCGGCGCGCCGTCGAATGGACGCAGGCGACGCTCACCGACGAGAATACGCGCTGGCTCGAAGCGCTGCCGGTCACCTTCGTCATCGGCGAGTATACGCTGGTCCACGCCAGCCCGCGGGAACCGATCTGGGAGTACATCCTCGAGCCGAGCATCGCCGCGCTGAATTTCCCGCATTTTGAGACGCCCTACTGCTTCGTGGGTCATACGCATCAGCCGGTGATTTATACCGTCTCCGACGAAAGCGGCGACGCAGCCTCGGCATTGCCGCTCTACAACGAGCCGCGCACGCTGAATGGCCAGCGGCAGATCATCAATCCGGGCAGCATCGGCCAACCGCGCGACCAGAATCCGAATGCCGCCTACGGCCTGCTGGATATGAGCACCGGCGTCTTTGAGCACCGCCGCATCCCTTACAATATCAAGGCGGTGCAGCGCCGCATGTACGATTTCAATTTGCCGGAACGGCTCATCACGCGCCTCGAACACGGCTTGTAAGTCGCTGCGGCGGCCGGTATCGAGAAGCCCATGTCAAGCGAACTCAGCAGCAAGATGCGCGCCTATATGGCGGAGATTTATCGGCTTGTCGACCGGCAGCCGAACGAATCGGATAACGTCACCAGCTCACAGCTGGCTGATTGGCTCTTCGTCAGCCCGCCGGCTGTCAACCGTATGGTCAACCGGCTGAGCGACCTTGGCTTGCTGGCGCATCAGCCGTATCAAGGCATCAGCATCACCGATGAAGGACGCCGTGAAGCGCTGAAACATATCCGCCGACAACGCATCGCCGAGACCTTCCTGGTCCAGGTGATGGACATCAACTGGCTGACCGTGCATGAAGAGGCGCTGCGCCTGAGCGACGGG
>WTGC01000210.1 GCA_011523705.1 Chloroflexota bacterium
TGCTGCATGGCGAAGATCTGACCGGGCATCACCGCCAGGATCGGGCTGAGCCATTCCGGCGTCGATGGTATCGTCATCGCCTGCCGGCCTTGACCGAGCAGGTCGCTATTGTTGCTGATGACCAAAGTTTCGGCGCCCAACTCATTGAGCCGCTGGCACATATCCACCATCGCCGCGAGATTTTTGCCATGTGGCGACACCAAGATGACCGGATGCCCGCGATCGATGGCGGCGATGGGACCATGGCGGAAATTGGCTTCACTATAACCTTCGCTAGCGATATAACTCAATTCCTTGACCTTGAGGCTGATCTCGCAGGCGGTGGCATAATTGTAACCCCGGCCCAATGTGACCAGGCGGTCGATGTATCGGTAGCGCTGCGACCAAGCCGCGATTTCTTCGCCGAGGCGCAGCGCCTGGGCGGCAAGCCGGGGCAGGGCGCCAAGATCCTTCCGCATCGCGTCGCTTTCCGCCAGCGCGCCTGTCAGCATGGCGATCACGGTCAGCTGCGCCGTATAGGTCTTGGTGGCTGCCACACTCAATTCCCGCCCGGCGAGCAGTGGCAGATGATATTTTGCGGTTTGCGCCAGCGGCGAATCCTCGAAATTCGTGATCGCCAGCGTGAGGGCGCCATGCTGATTCGCGTCGCTCAAGACCGTGCGCACATCCTCCGCCTGCCCCGATTGCGAGATGCCGATGACTAGCGCCCGCGATAGGTCTGGCGGCGTCCCGTAAACGGTATGCAGCGATGGCGTCGCCAGCATGACCGGCAGGCGCAGCATCCCCCCGAACATATATTGGGCATAATGAGCGGCGTTGTCCGAAGTGCCCCGCGCGGCGATGCAAGCGAATCCCGGGTTGAAGTCGCGAATGGCGGTAGCCACCGCTTCGATCAAAGCCTTGCCATCGTTTAGCAGCCGTTCAATCACGGCTGGCTGTTGCGCGATTTCCTTTTGCAGATACATGGCGTTCCAGTCGTTTATTCGTCCAATTGGCGATAATTCACGCCCATCATGTCAAGGCGGGGCAAATGCTCGCGCAGGCGTTCCACCAAGGCATCATAACTTCGCTCTTTTGGATGATTCCACAGGATGTCGGCAATGGCGATGGCGCGCGGAAAAGCCATGTATTCCACCTGGTCCGCATTTGGAATGTATTCCGTCCAGATATTGCCTTGTCCGCCGAGGATGTGATGCTGCTTATCCGGCGCGATCTCCTCTGGAACAACGACGAATTGCCAGGCTTGCTCCAGCGTCAAGGTATTGGCAATTGCCGGCGGTTCGCGCGTCCAGTCTTCGTGCTGATAATAATCCAGATAGCAATAGGTGGTCGGCGTCATGATCACATCGTGCCCGGCGTTGGCCGCGGCGATGCCGCCATCGCTGCCGCGCCAGCTCATCACGGTCGCATTCGGCGCCAGCCCGCCTTCCAGAATTTCGTCCCAGCCGACCAGGTGGCGACCTCGTTCATTGAGCCAGCTTTCAATCTGACGGATGAACCAGCTCTGCAGTTCGTCTTCATCGGCCAGCCCTTCGGCTTTGATGCGCGCTTGACACTTGGGACAGGCGCGCCAGCGTTCCTTCGGCGCCTCGTCTCCGCCGATGTGGATATAGGTCGAGGGAAATAGCGCCAGCACCTCCTCAAACACATCCTGTAGAAATTCGAAGACGGCATCGTTGCCGGCGCAGTAGATATTGCTGTCGATACCCCAACTCGCGCGCACTTGATAGTCGCTGCCGGCGCAGCCAAGTTCGGGATAGGCCGTGAGCGCGGCCAGGCTGTGCCCCGGCAATTCGATCTCGGGCACGACGGTGATGCCCCGTTCGGCAGCATAGGCGACGATCTCGCGCGCCTCGTCTTGCGTGTAAAAGCCGCCGTAAGGTTTCCCGTCCCCTCGCTTCGGATCGGCTGGAATCGGCGATTCCGCCCGCTGGGCGCCGATCTCGGTCAAGCGCGGATACTTCTTGATCTCCAGCCGCCAGCCTTGATCCTCGGTCAGATGCCAGTGGAAGGTGTTGAATTTGTAGAAAGCCATCGTGTCGATGAACTTCTTGATGAAGCCGACCGGGAACATGTGCCGGCCGACATCGAGATGCAAGCCGCGCCAGCCGAAAGCCGGCCAGTCGCTAATGATGACGCAGGGAATCGTCCATTCGACGCCCTCAATCCGCTCATCCGAGAGGATCTGCGCCGGCAGCAGCTGGCGCAGCGTCTGCATCGCGTGCAGAAAGCCGCTCCGCCCGCCAGCGCGCAAAGTGACCCGCTCCGGCCTCACATCGAGCTTGTAAGCTTCGGCGTCAATAAGGTCAGCGGTTGAAACCAGCAATATCGCATTTGTTGCGTCCCCAAGTATGTCTTCATCGAGCGGGTGTACTGGCAGGCCGAAGCCGGTTGCCGGGCGCAGGTAATTGGCGAGCATTTCGCCAAGCGCGCCGTCAGCGGCGAACAGGCGCGTGTGCGCGTTGAGCGTGAAGGCGCCGGTCTGGCGCTCCAGTTGCTGCGGTTGGGGGAAGAGAGTGATATCTGTCATAGTCTTAAATGCCTCGTTTTTCTTATGCGGGCGATCAGGTTGATCGCCCCTACAAAGCGTTTAGATGTCGTCAAGCGAAATGACGGCGCTGAGGTTCTTCGGTTCATCGGGATCGCAGCTGTTATGGATAGCGCGGTGGTACGCCAGCAATTGCAGAGCGGGCAAGTACAAGACTGGTAAACACCAGGGCGGCAGGTCTGCCGGCAGTATAACTTTATCGTGGGCGTTCGCGGGCGCCGGACCGATCGCCAATACCCGCGCGCCCAAATCAGCCATTTCGTCCAGCACGCGGATTTCTTGCCGAGAGGCGTCGGGCGAAATCAAGCCGATGACCAGGCTGCCGTCGCCCACCATCGACATCGGTCCGTGGCGGAATTCCAGCGTGTGATAGGCTTCGCTGTAGGCGAGCGACATTTCCTTCATCTTGAGCATCGCTTCACAGGCGATGCCATAAAGCGCATCGGACCCCAGAAAGAAGAATTTCGATATCGCGCTATGTTCTCCAAACGAGCGCGCCAGGTCACCATAGCGCTCCAGTAGGTGGCGGCACAGGTCCGGGAGCGGGCGGCTTGCGGAGAGGTCCAGGCCCGCGATCAGGGCGGCGAGTTGCTGCACGACGACTAACATGCTGCTGAAAGAGCGGGTCTGGGCGACGCTTTTCTCTTGGGCGGCGTCAATGGCGATGACGAGGTCGGATTCACTGGCGAGCGGGCTGCCGCTGTCGCAGGTGACGGTGATCACGGGGCCACGGACTCTCGCTTTGAAATGCTGTTGGGCGCGGAGGGTCTCGGTGGTTGTGCCCGAGCGTGAAATGCAAAGTAACAAGTAGCGCTGGTTCGGAATACAGACGGAATTGGAGTGCATCAGCAGCTCGGAGGCGGGGCAGGCGAGGGCATGACAGCCGGCTTGGCGCAGGAGGCGCGCGGCCGTCAGCGCCAGATAATAGGTTGAGCCGCAGCCGGTCACGATAACCTGGTCGAACGTGTCAGATTCTTGCCAAGCTTGCAGGAGCGGATCCTGAGGCTTGAAGGCATTTAACGCTTCGGCCCAGACATCGGGCTGGCTCATGATTTCCCGCAAGGTGTGCCGGCCGACTGGCATGACCTTTCCTCAATCGCGTTTGATCCTCCGTAATACTAACAGAGACTTAGGCAAATCCCAGATTGGCGGTCGGAATCCGCTCAGCGATTCGGTCGCTGCGGCCTGGCCTATCAATGATATACTCGCCGGTGATGCGCGCATACACCATTGCTGACTGGACGATTCCTCGTGTCGCGAATTCTGATAGAAAACAGCCGGGTTTGGCAAGAAGACGGATTCGCCCGAGGGCAGACGCTTGTCTTGCAGGACGGCCGGATCGCGGGCTTGAAGCCGCCAGCGGAGCTTGAGCGCCAGCCCGCTGATCGGCGAATAGACGGCCGCGGTCGTTATGCCCTGCCGGGTTTCATCGATCTGCATTTGCATGGCAGCATGGGCTTTGACGTGATGGGTGGATCGCCCGCTTCGTTGCAAGGCTTGTGCGATTTTCTCATTCAAGGCGGCCTCACCAGCTTTCTGGCGACCACCATGACCGATTCCGCCGAGCGCATCAAGGCGGCTTTGCGCGTGCTGACGACCTTCGCTGAACGACCCGGCACACCCTTTCTTGGCGTCCATATCGAGGGACCCTACCTCAACTCGGCTTACCGAGGCTCGCAATCTGAATTGCACCTGCGCGAGCCGAAGCGCGAAGAATACATGCCCTGGCTATCGACCGGTCTGATCAAAATGATCACCATGGCGCCGGAAATCGCTGGTGGCGCGAGCTTGATGCGCGATGCGCTGGCGCAGGGCGCAACTGTCTCCATCGGGCATAGCGGCGCCGATTATGACGCGGCGGCTCGCTACTTCGCAGCTGGCGCGCGCCAGGTGACGCATACCTTCAATGGCATGCCCGGCATCCATCACCGCCAGCCCGGCCTTTTCGTCGCCGCGCTCGAAAACCCTGATGTCACTTTCCAGATCATTCCCGATGGCATCCATGTGCATCCGGCTGTGGTCCGCATGCTGGCGCGCCTCGCCGGTGTGGAACGAGTCGTAGTGATCACCGACGCGATGCTGGCGACTGGGCTGGGCGATGGTCAATATACGATGGGCGATGCAGTCGTGACGGTGAAAAATGGTCAAGCGCGGTCGCCAGCGGGCGACTTGGCTGGCAGCACGCTGACGATGGAGGGGGCGCTGCGGAATATCATGCGCTTCTGCGATCTGTCGCTGGCGGAAGCTCTGCCGATGCTGACGCGCGTGCCGGCGCGTTCGATTGGCATGTATCCGCAGAAGGGTTCGCTGCAGGCGGGTGCGGATGCCGATGTCGTCATTTGGGACGAAGTCCTGGGCACGCAAGCGACATTCATTGCGGGCGAACTCGTTTATCAGGCAAAGGGACAATGCGCTGCGGCTATTGCGGACGCGTGAATCACCGCTGCGCTTGCGAGGAACCCGAAAGCGATTTGAAGCGGTTTCTGGCGCGCGGCGGGCGGGCTTATCTACCCAAGCGGCGTCAGAGCGCTCCCCAATGGGCGGTACCGCCTCAAATCAAGCGGCGCGAACGAGGAAAGCTGCAGCGGCATCATCGGGACTGGTATCTCCGGTTGGCTGTGGAAGGTGGCGAGCGCTGCGCCAACTGTGGCGCAGGGGAAAAGCTGGTGCTCGATCACGTGACGCCGATTGCCAGAGGCGGGCGCACCGAGCTGGGGAATCTTCAGCTGCTCTGCGCCGAATGCAACCGGCTCAAAGGCAAGCTGATGATCGACTGCCGCGCCTTCACACATCCAGAATAAAGCGCGCAGCCGGGCTGAGGCGAGCCCGGGTCGCCTCGCTTATCAACTCTCGAAAGTCTGTTTGCGGCCTATGGTGGCGGCGCGTGAAATACGAGTGCAAGGCATAGCGCCGGGACTCTGTGCGATTGACCGTGCCACCATGCCAGAGATGCGAGTTGAAGATTACGACTGTGCCAGCCTTGCCTGTCAAGAGGACCTCGTCCGGATGGGCTGCCCGCGGGTCTTTGAGCGCCGATTGAGGGACTTGCCCACTGCGATGAGAACCCGGCACGATGCGCGTCGCGCCATTTTCCGGCGTGAAATCGACCAGGAGCCAGATCGAATTGCAGACCTGATAATCGCTCGGATCGACCCCTTCGGACCAATCGGCGTGCAGCGCTTGGTGTCCTTCGCCGGGCAATGCGGCGCGTCCATTGAGAGACGAGAGCTTGAAGTCCCCTTGAAGCACGTGGTTCATCCCCGCCAGCACCCGGGGATGGGTGAAGCAGATTTCGAAGAGCGGGTCTTTGTCTACCAGGTTGGCAAGCCGCT
>WTGC01000196.1 GCA_011523705.1 Chloroflexota bacterium
TGATTCGGGGTCGCGTAGACACAGACCCGTCGGGAGGGGCCGGGGGAGGGGTAGATGCATTGGGCGGCAAGCACAGCGTAGTACCGAACAAACCCTACAGTATTCTGCAGAACTGCGGGCGACTCACAGAGTCGCTCCTATATTTTTCGTCATCAATGAGACTTGTAGCGGTTGAATAGCGCTATGTCATATACGACCTCTGAGAAACCCAACATCGTCTACATCGTGCTGGATCAGTGGCGCGGCGATTGCCTGGGCATTGCCGACAGCGCCCACCCGGTGATGACGCCGCACTTCGACCAAATCGCCTACGAAGGCATTTGGTATGAGCGCGCCTACGCTGATTGCCCCGTCTGCATGCCGCAGCGCGCCACCATGCTGACCGGCTTCACCGGGGGGCAACACGGCATGCCCCACAATTTTATGAGCGGTCCGCGCAGTCCGATTGCCCTTGAGCAGAGCCTGCCATATCGCCTGACCCGCGAAGCCGGTTATCAGACCAAGGCGGTCGGCAAGATGCACTTCTGGCCCGAACGCGCCCGTTTCGGCTTTGAAGATGTCAGCTTGCATCCAAACGATTATGTCAACTTCCTGGAAGAGCAGGGCTATGGCGGTTTCTATCGCGGACATGGCTTGGGCGGCAACGAGGTGTATCCGGCGGTGAGCGCTGTGCCGGAGCATCTGACCCATACCCATTGGATAGTCGATGAAGGCATCCGCTTCTTGGGGCGGCGCGATCCGGACTGCCCATTCATGCTCTGGATGGTCTTTGAGGCGCCCCACAGCCCCTTTGATCCGCCCGAGCCCTATGATCGCCTGTATGATGACTTCGAGATTCCGGATGCCGTCATTGGTGATTGGGTGGGGGCGTCTGACGAGCCGGTTTCGCTCATCGCCGATCGCATCGTGCGCAATGCCGACCGCATCTCGCCCCAAGTACTCAAACGCGCGCGACGCCACTATTATGGGCAAGTCACGCATATTGACTATCAGTTGGGACGACTCTTCGGCGAATTGCAGGGCCGGGGACTGTACGACAATACCATCATCGTCATCACCTCCGATCATGGCGAGCACCTGGGCGACCACGGCCTTTTCGCCAAATCGACTTTTTTGGAGTCATCGGCGCGCGTGCCGATCATTATGCGTCTGCCGCGCGAGCATGGCATTTACAACCGGCGCGTCTACAAGCCCGCGCTGACGGCTGATATCGCGCCCACCTTGCTGGAATTGGCTGGTTTGCATCCCGATGAAGCTATGGATGGCATTTCGCTGCTGCGCCTGCCAAAAGAGCGCGTGATTTATGGCGAAACGCGGGATTCAGTTTTCGCCACCGATGGACTTCTGAAATATATCTATTACTTTGCCGGAGGCGGCGGGCAGCTCTTTGACGCCCGCGGCGACCCGGACGATCGCCACAACTTGGCTGGCAAGCCGGAATACACGGCTGCGCAGGCAGCGCTGAAGGCGCGTTTGATCGATTATCTGCGCGCCAACGAGCGGCCCGCTGTAATTGATGGCGATCTGCTGGTCCGTGATATGTCGCTGGATATGGATGAACTGCGCGCGCGGAATTCGGCCGCTTGGCGCGGACCGCTACGCTACGGGCAGGGTTACGGTTAGGCGCGCGGAAGCCTTACTGCAAAGCCAGGTAATCGCCGACAATCGTGGTGAATTCGATGATGTTGCCGAAGGGATCGCGGCAAAAGAAGCGCGGGCGCCCAGGAATTGCCTCGACATCGTAGGGCGCGTAACCCGCCTCATTCAGTCTTTTGCGAATGCCGGCGACATCATCGACGACGAGGCAATAATGCCGATTGGATGTATCGCCCAGCGGCTCTTCGCGGAAGCAATGCAATTCGGCATCATCGCCCAGTTTGAACCAGATCACTTCCATCGCGGAAATGCTATTGGGGGCGGCGATCTCTTGCAATCCAAGCAAGTCTCCATAGAAGGCGCGCGTGAGAGCCTCGCTGTCCGGTGGGCGTGGTATGCTGACATGCTGCAATCGAAAGCTCATCACTGTCCCTCGCTGTTCACGAAAACGAATTCCATCATTTTACCAGAATTGCCCACTATCTTGACAAATTCGCGCTGATGTTCTAAACTGTGTGTTAATGTACACCGTCTGTGCAAATGCACATCAGAGAAGTGCTGATGGTGTTTTTTACCACCGAGCGCACCGAGGATTTTTGGTACACCGAGAGCGACTTTCTAGTCCAGCCATTGCTCTATGCTCTCTGCGACCTCTGTAGTTAGCAAAGCATAAATGCTGATAATTGCACTGAAAGGGAAGGCATCTTGCCCAAATCGCTGACGATAGACCCGGCTGAAGAACGCCAGACTGCGGTCCTGCGCGCGCCGGAGATCCCGCTGAACGCCTATGTCCCCGACCCCGCCGCCGAGGCCGCCGCCTACTCGCGCGAGCAGCTCGTTGCCATCTATCACGATATGGTCTTGATCCGCGAGTTCGAGACGGCGCTGGACGGCTTCAAGCGGGAAGGCGCCTATCGCGGCATTCGCTATGAACATGCTGGTCCGGCGCATTTGTCGATTGGGCAGGAAGCAGCTGCTGTCGGTCAGTGCATCCATCTTGAGCCGCAGGACTTCATTCTCGGCTCTCATCGCAGTCATGGCGAGATCCTGGCGAAGGGCCTCTCCGCCATTCGCCAGTTGGAGGAAGACCGCCTGCTGAAGATCATGGAAGGCGCCAATGGCGGCGCCGCGCTGCGCGTGGTCAAGTCGCTTAAGGACTCTGAAGATATCCGGTCATTGGCGAGCAGTTGGCTGGTTTATGGCACATACGCGGAGATCTTCGCGCGGGACACGGGATTCAATCAAGGCATGGGCGGTTCGATGCATGCCTTCTTCCCGCCCTTCGGCATTATGCCCAACAATGCCATCGTCGGCGGCTCGGCTGATATCGCCGTCGGCATGGCGCTTTTCAAACGGATCAACCGCCGAACTGGCATCGTCATCGCCAATATCGGCGATTCGTCGGCCGCGAGCGGACCAGTCTGGGAAGCGATGAACTTCGCGGCGATGGATCAGTACCGGACGCTCTGGGATGCCGAATTGGGTGGCGCGCCACCGATCCTTCTCAACTTCATGAACAACTTTTATGGCATGGGCGGGCAGCCGCAGGGCGAGACGCTCGGCTTCGGCAGCCTGGCGCGGGTTGGCTTGGGCGTCAACGCCGATGCCATGCACAGCGAACGAGTCGATGGCTACAATCCGCTGGCGGTCGCTGACGCCACCCGGCGCAAAAAGGCGCTGCTGCTCGCCGGGCAGGGCCCCGCCATGCTGGATGTGATTACCTATCGTTACAGCGGACACTCGTCGAGCGACGCCTCGTCTTATCGCGCGCGCGACGAGATTACGCTCTGGCGCGCGCACGACTCCATCCGCGGCTTCGGCGACTACCTCTGCGCCCATGGCTATGCCGACGAGGATCGGCTGCATGGCTTGCGCGAATCGGTCATCAGACGGATTGCCAATATCGTCGCCCTGGCTGTCGATCTGGATTCGTCGCCGCGCCTTGATCCCGCGGGCGCTGCCATCGGCGCCATGATGTTCTCAAACGAGGCCGCTGACGCGCTGGATGATCGCGAGCCGGAGGTCAGCCAGCCTCTTGAAGAGAGCCGCCTGCAGGTCACGGCCGGCAAGCATCGCTTTGGCTTGGACGAGGGAGGTAAACTGCGGTCAAGGCTCAAGACGCTGACATACGCCGAAGCCATCTTCGAGGCGATGATTCACCGCTTCTACGCCGATCCGACCATGATCGCCTTCGGCGAGGAGAACCGCGATTGGGGCGGCGCATTCGGCGCTTATCGCGGCTTGACCGAGGCGCTCCCCTATCACCGGCTCTTTAATGCACCGATATCGGAAGCGGCGATTGTCGGCGTCGGCGTCGGTTACGCTTTAGCCGGCGGACGCGCCGTGCCGGAGCTGATGTACTGCGACTTCATGGGCCGCGCCGGCGACGAGATCTTCAATCAGATGGCAAAGTGGCAAGCGATGTCAGCCAACTTGCTGCGGATGCCCCTGGTGCTGCGCGTCTCAGTCGGCATGAAATACGGCGCGCAGCATTCGCAAGACTGGAGCTCGATCGTCGCCCATATCCCGGGCTTGAAGGTCTATTTCCCCGCCACCGCTTATGACGCCAAAGGCATGCTTAACCGGGCGCTGCGCGGCACGGATCCGGTCGTCTTCTTCGAGAGCCAGCGGCTCTACCATCAGCTGGAGACGCTCTTCAGCGGCGGCGTGCCGGTCGAATACTACGAAGTCGAGGAGGGCGAGCCTAAGCTGCACCGTCCGGGGAGCGACATCACCATCGTCACTATCGGCGCAACGCTCTACCGCGCCTTGGAAGCGGCCGAAACGCTTGAGCGCGAACACGGCCTCAGTGCCGAAGTGATTGACGCGCGCTTCCTCAATCCGCTGAATTACGCGCCGATCATCGAGTCAGTGAAAAAGACGGGGGTGGTGCTGCTGGCATCGGACGCGAGCGAGCGCGGTTCCTTTCTGCACACGATGGCGTCGAATATCACGCAGCTCGCCTTTGATTATCTCGATGGTCCGGTCGCGGTTCTGGGTTCGCGCAACTGGATCACGCCGCCGGCCGAACTCGATGAGAGCTTCTTCCCCGGCGCCGATTGGATTATCGACATGATCCATCAGCGTCTGTTGCCCTTGCCCGGTTACGAGCCGCGCAGCGAGCAAGGCGCGGACGAAATCATCAGACGCAATCGAGCCGGGGTCTAGCTGTGATCGACGCCGCGCATCATGAACTGCTGGCGAAAGTCGCCGCCATGTATTATGAGCGGGACATGACGCAGAACGACATCGCCGCCGCGCTGGAGCTGTCGCGCGTCAAGATACATCGTTTGTTAAAGGAAGCGCGCGAATCTCAGGTGGTGCGCATCCTGATCGATTGGCCCATCAAGCGCTCACGGGAGCTGGAGGCGCTGCTCGTCGATCGATTCGGCTTGGAGCGGGCGCTGGCGCTGCAAACCGGGGCGACCGACGCGTCACTGCTGCGGCGGCGGACCGCGCAGATGGCGGCGCGCTATCTGGAATCGGCGCTGGTTGATGGAGCGGCGCTGTCGATCTGTTTCGGCAGCACCACCTATGAGGTCATCAGCGCTATCCGGCCCGACATTCAAGCCGATGTCAAAGTCATACAGGCGACCGGCAGCTTGTCCCACGCGCTGAAGGAATTCGACAGCTCGGCTTTGACACGTCAGTTGGCGCAAAAGCTGGGTGGCGAGGCGCTATACTTGTCATCGCCGCTGCTGGCTGACAATGCCGAAGCCGCCGCTATCATCCGCGACCAAGTGGTCGTGGGACAGGCGCTGGATCTAGTGCGGCGCGCGGACATTGCTCTGGTCGGAATCGGCGACCTGGATCCGGCGAGCTCGGGTTTCGTCCGTGCCGGCGTAGCCGATGCGGCGCAACTGCGGTTATGGCGCTCGAAAGGCGCTATCGGCGACATGGCTTGGCAAATCTTCGACCGGGAAGGCCAACCCTTCCCCTGCGAGTTGAATCAGCGCATTATCGGCATTACGCTGGATGAGTTGCGCGCCGTGCCGCGGACGATCGCTGTCGCCGTCGGCTTAAACAAGGCGGCTGCCATCGCGGGCGCCTTGAAGAGCGGCGTGATCAATGTGCTCTGCACCGACGAAGCGACTGCCGCGCGCGTACTGGAAATTGTGTAGACACGCGCGCGACAATGCCGCCGCCCGCGCAAAATACCTTGCGTCCCGCTGCGCTTAGCTCCCCCTCCCTGATGCCTCGGGGAGGGGGCCGGGGG
>WTGC01000229.1 GCA_011523705.1 Chloroflexota bacterium
CCATACCCCTCCCCGGCGGGTCAGTGTCTACGCGACCCCATAATGCGGGAGGGGCTGTTTTCGCCAATTTCGCATTCTCTAGCTCCCCTTCCCTCCTTGGGGCGGAAGGGGGGCTATTCAGCCGCCTCCAGCGCCGCTTGCTGCTCGGCGATCATCTCGTCGCTGCATTGCAGGCTGTCAAGGTAGGCTCGGTCCGCCGCCAAGTTCTCCGGCGATCTTCTGCCGGCGATCAGCATCTGGTTAATCATCGCGACCGCTTGCTGCTGCGCGCCTGGATCGGCAGCCATGGCGCTCAAATCCACATTCTGCAAATAGGCAGCGGCCATCTGCTTGACCTCGTCGGTCGCGCCCATCGAATCCAGCAGCCGCAAAAGACCCAGCGGGGACATGGCGGGCGCGCCGTCTTCAACCACCATTTCCGCCATCTCTATCAACTCTGGCGGCACGTCAAGCCCCAGGGCATGCGCGACATCCAGATTGACGCCAACCGAGAGACCGCCAAGGCTATCGATAGCAGTCGCCGCGAAGTCGAGATCGCCATTTAAGAAAGCGGCTAGCATTAGACCGGTGCTGATGCCTTGGGTATAGAAATTGTAGAAACCGGCGCCAACCGTCGCGCCCGCCAGAATCGAGCCAGGATGAGGATGGAAGACAGGAATTTGATTCTCAGTGGCGACAGTGGCAATGATCGGCAGCCCGACCGCAGCCGTGTAATCAAAGGGCAATATAATGGCTTCCACGCCGTCATTGGCCAAGCCTTGCGTCGCGCTGCGCAAATCGCTCACGCTCGTTACCGCCACGCTTTCGATTTCCAAGCCCAGCGATTCGCCAATAACGGCGATCCGCTCAGCGCCGAAAATGCCGGCTGCGTCATTCGATGAATAGATCAAGCCAAAGCGATGCAGCGCCGGATTCAGCAGCCGGAAAATCTGAAAAGCCTCTTCATAAGGCGGTACGGACTCGGCGCCGGTGACATGAGCGGGCTTGATGCAGGGCGCGTCAGCCAGCCCGGCTTGATAAGGACTGTAGACGGCGGAAAACAGAACGGGTGTGGGCGCGTCTTGATCCAGCGTGGTGTTCAATGCGATCTGCGTGACCGGCGTAGACAAGGTGAGCATTAAATCGGCGCCCCGGTCCAGAGCGTTTTCGACCATGATATTGACGTTGGTCAGATCGTAGCTGGCATCCGCCCAAAAGAGATTGAGCTTCTCGCCCGCGATATCCTGCCGCTCATTCAGAAGCGCGTGCTCTTCGTCAGTGATCCATTCATAAACCAGCAGCGTATCAATGACGGCTGTTTCCAGGCTGGCATCTGACAATGAAATGCCGTAGCGCAAGAAGGCGACTGTTGGCTTGTCATTGCCCTGCGCCGTTGCGATGGGCGCCGCCAGCAAAATAATCAGAATCCACAGCGCTAACAATCTATGCATCAGTCGTCTCCTTCGCGCTTCCTGTATGCCTCAATTGTAGCGCAATATTGCCAAACAAAAGAGACTGACGAAATTCGTCAGTCTCCCAAGAGTTTTACGCCGGCTTTGCCGGAAAAACGCGCCTAACTCTCCGCCGCGTCCAGCGCCGCTTGCTGCTCGGCGATCATTTCGTCAGTGCAATGCAGCGAAGCGAGCCAAGCCTGGTCGTCCGCCTGGCGCTGCTCCAGCGGGATGATTCGGCCGCGCCGCGCAATCGCCGCTAGCACTTCTGGCGCCAGCGT
This sequence comes from Chloroflexota bacterium, assembly GCA_011523705.1. GTDB lineage: Bacteria > Chloroflexota > Anaerolineae > Aggregatilineales > Phototrophicaceae > UBA6055. The sequence continues at coordinate 1,712 of WTGC01000229.1, forward strand.
GCGCCTTCCGCCGGTCTCGATGACGGCGATGGCTTCGTCCATCACCGCTTCGCTGATATCGACCCCTTGCGCTTCAGCCGATTCCAGATTGACGCCGACGAGGAGATCCCCGGCCGTGCCGATGCCGAGGCGCGCAATATCCACATCGCCATTCAGATGCGCCGTCAAAATGCGCCCTACATTGATGCCATTGGTATACATTGGCGACGAGCCCGCGCCGATGGTAGCGCCATAGAAGATCGCGCTGAAGCTGGGAAAGAACACTGGCAGACCAATTTCGCCGGCGATTTCGGTGATGATGGGCAATCCGCTGGATGTGATGGTATCAAGCGGGAGCATGATGGCGCCGACCCCGTCCTCTACCAAGCCATAAGCGGCCGGGCGCAAATCCGCCAAGGCGACGACCCCGGCTGTATACACCTCAATGCCCAATGATGCAGCCGCTTCCATGATCTGTTCCGCGCCGTATCGTCCGGAGGCGTCGCTTAAACTGTGGATCACTCCGACCCGCTCAATGTCTGGATCCTGCATGAGCAGCACGGAAAAGGCGTAATCGTAAGACAGCGCGGCCGACACCCCGGCGACATGATCCGGTTTCACGCAGGCGGCTTCGGCGGCGATGCCACCTTCATAAGGCGTCGAAACAAAGAGCACCGGCGTCGGCATATCCATTGTGCTGGTCATTTGCACAGCCGTTTGGGTCACGGTCGCCCCCTGCGTGACCAACACGTCAACCTCTTTATCCAGCGCGTCTTCCAGCATTAGATTCAATGTCGGAAAATCAAAGCCGGCGTCGCCCCAATAGATCGTGATATTCTCGCCTTCGTAATCGCGACGCGCTTCGAATATGCGATTCTCCTCCGCCGAAATTAAGCCATACGACTCCAAAACGTCAAGGATGGCGCCTTCGGTGATGTCGTTGTTCGGCAGCGGACCAAAACGCATGATGGCGATGGTCGGGTTTTCGACTTGCGCCCATGTCGCCGGCGCCAAAAGAAGCAACATTGCAAACAAAATCAACGCACATTTCCTGAACATAATCGATCTCCTCTCCGAAAGGTCAACTGGACTGTCGCGCAGAATGAGCTTCTATGTTTCTGTCTATCACAGTTTACTTGAATCGATTCCATTCATCGGGCGACCGGGCGCCGATGCCGCGAGGACTAGATGTCCGATATGGGATTGCCGTCCAATCTGCGTCATAATGCTTTGGGAAAGCGCAGCGAAAGAGACGACATTGAGCGACATTAGGCGAATCGGCGTGCTCGCCCATCCCTCGCGTCCCGATACCCATCCGGTAGCGCGCAACATCGCGGCGACGCTATGCCAGCGCGGCATTGAACACTGGGTCTATACCGATTGGAACCAAGGCAGCGTCGCGCCTGATGTGGCTTGCGCCGATGTGGTTATGGCGATCGGCGGCGACGGCGCCATGCTGCGGGCGGCGCGCGTCTGCGCCGAATACGAGGTGCCGGTGCTGGGCATCAACATGGGCTGGCTCGGCTTCCTGACCGAGATCGAGAAACCGGCCGACTGCGAAGCCGGGCTCGAACAACTGCTGGCGGGCGATTACTGGATCGAGAAACGCATGATGCTGCAAGCGGCCGTGTTGGAAGAAAAGCGGCGCGTGATCGGCTCTTTCCGCGCGCTCAACGATGTGGTCATCAGCGGAAGCGTCTTTGGACGCATGGTGCAGATCGCCGCCTACATCGACAAGCATTGGGCGACCACCTATAACGCCGATGCCTTGATCCTGTCCACGCCCACCGGATCGACCGCCTACGCCCTGGCCACCGGCGGACCGATCCTGCCGCCGGAATTGCGCAATATCCTGCTGGTGCCGATGGCGCCGCATTTGAGCATGGATCGTCCCATCGTGCTTGCGCAGGGCGCGGTCGTTGATATCGAACCGACGCGGGAGAATCGGCACAGCGTCGTGCTAACGGTTGACGGGCGGGTCGCCGCCGAGTTGGGAGAGAATCAACATATCTGCGTCCGATCCGCGGAACCCCAAAGCCTGTTCGTGCGCCTGCGCGACCGCAATTACTTCTACCGCTCGCTGCTGGATCGGATGGAGCCGCGCATCAACCGACTCGCGCCGCGCCGCATGACCTTCTAACTGATTCCATGAATGCAATCATAATAAATACCCTAGGCAATAGGTCGCCGAATTCTGCGAAACGTTGTACGGGCGAGCCGGTGGCTCTCCCACCATTGAGCGAAACATGGAATGGCAACATACCAGGTCGCTCGCCGGGAGACGGGCTAAATAAGATGGACAATAGCATGGTGGACGCCACCATTCAGGACGAGATGAACTACTGCGCCAAGCACCCGCAGCGCGATACCGAATTGCGCTGCAACCGCTGCCAGCGTTATATGTGCGTTGATTGCGCCGTGCGCACGCCCGTCGGTTACACCTGCCGCCAGTGCGTGCGCGGGCACGAAGACCGCTTCTTCGAAGGCACCGCCCTCGATTATGGCTTGGTGGCGGCGATCTGCGCGGTCGGTGGCGCGCTCACGCCCTTGGTGATGCTGCTGATTGGCGGATTCTTGATCCTCGGCTTCATCGTGTCGCCAGCGATCGGCGGGACGGCGGGGCAAATCGCGCTGCAGTTGACCGGACGACGGCGCGGGCGCTACAGCGGATACGTAGCCGCTGGCGGCGTACTGGCCGGCGGCTTGGTCTCGGCGCTGTTGCTCCTGGGCGGCTTGGGCTTGTTCACCTTGCTCTTTCTGGCGTTGGCCGCTTCCGGCGCCTACGCCCGCTTCAAAGTTTCGATCTAGGATCATGCTGGAAGAACTGCGCATTCAGAACTTCGCCGTGATCGACCGGCTTGAGCTCCGGTTTGGCGCCGGCTTCAATGTCATCACCGGCGAAACGGGCGCGGGCAAGTCGATTCTCATTGACGCGGTGGAGCTGCTGCTCGGCGCGAAAGCCGACCCCGATTACGTGCGCGCCGGCGGCGAACGCTGTCTGATCGAGGGCTTGGTCAAGCTGGATCCGCAGACGCGTCCGCATGTCATGGCGCTGCTCCAACGCGAGGAACTTGTCGACGCCGACAACCCGGACGACTTGACGCTCATGCGCGAGATACGGCGGCGCGGCCGGTCGACCGCGCGCATTAACGGCGTATCCGTCCGCAGTGAGCTGCTCGCTGAAATCGGACGCGCGCTCTTCGACATCCACGGGCAAAGCGGCCACCTATCCCTGCTGCGCCCGCGCCATCATATCGACCTGCTGGATCGCTATGCCGATCTGCTGGATTTGCGGGCGGGGCTGGCCAAGCTCGTCATCGAATTGACAGCGGCGCAGGCGGAGATGCGCGCCTTGCAGGACGACCAGGAGAGCTTGCGGCGGCGAGCCGATCTCCTGCGGCATGAAGTCGATGAGATACACGCGGCCGCGCTGGAGAGCGATGAAGAAGCCGAGCTGCTGGCCGAGCGCCATCGCCTGACCCATCGCGAACAGCTGGCGGCGCTGGCAGCGGAAGCGGCGCAACTGCTCAATGGCGACGATCGCGGCGCGGGCACAGCGGCGGTTGACGCTTTGATGGGCGTAGCGGCCGCGCTTTATAAGCTGGCGCAGATCGACCGGCAAATGGCGGATGAATACGACTCGGCGGAGAGTCTGGCGCAGGGGGCGCAAGAATTGGCGCTGACCTTGGCGCGCTACGCCGATGATACCGAATACGACCCGCAGCGCCTGAACGAGCTGGAAGAGCGCTTGGAGTTGATCCGCATGCTGAAGCGCCGCCACCGCGTCGACAGCATTGAAGCGATCCTGGCTTATGCCGAGCGTGCCGAATCCGAGCTCGAGAACATCGAGCACAGTGATGAACGGCTCGCTGATTTGCGTCAACGCGAGAACGAATTGCTGCGTCAAATCGGCGACATCAGCGCTCGCTTGAGCGAGACGCGGGCGCGGGCCGGGGCTTCCTTGAGCGCCGCTGTCCTGCGCGAGCTGGGTGACCTACGCCTGGAGCGGGCGCGATTTGAGGTGTTGCTGGCGCAAGCGGAGCACCCGGCCGGCTGCATCGTCGGCGACCGACGCTACAAATTCGATGGGGCAGGCATTGACGATGTCGAGTTCATGCTCAGCGCCAATCCCGGCGAGCCGCTGCGTCCGCTGGCGAAAGTGGCTTCCGGCGGCGAGGCGGCGCGCATCATGCTCGCCTTGAAACGCGTGCTGACCGCGGCCGATCAGACGCCGATTCTGATCTTTGACGAGGTCGACCAAGGCATCGGCGGGCGCATCGGCGCGGTCGTCGGCGAGAAGCTGTGGTCGCTCTCGCTGGACCACCAGGTGCTCTGCGTGACGCATCTGCCCCAACTAGCGAGCTACGCCGATGTTCATTTTCAAGCGCAGAAAGCGCTGGGGGGCGCTCACGCGGCGACGCGGGTGAGTGAGCTGGCCGATGACGACGAGCGGGTGGGCGAGCTGGCGGCGATGCTGGGCACGTCCGGCGCGGCGGGGCTGCAAAGCGCGCGGGAGATTCTGGCGGCTGCGCGGGGGCGGAAGGGGGCATTCAGATGAGCGTACCAAATTACAATTGGTTGCAGGGGCGTCTCTATCGCGGACACCCCTGCAATCAGTTGATTAAGTTACTGACTGAAGCGCTCGTACCACTATGTATTCAACCGCAGCCTTTACTGTTTGCGATTGACTAACAAGCGTATTCTTGCCGACCGTCAGCATTCCAGCCTTCCGGAATAAGCAGTCTTCCGACTCCACGTCAAAATCTGCGTCCTGAAACCAATTCGCCAGTTCATCGCTAGTCCGCCCAAGTTCATCCCAGCGATAGTAGCAGCCTGCCAGCAATTGAATTGCCGTAACGCTGTACGCAAAATAGTGCGGTCGGTTCTTAGCGACAAAGTCTTCCTCCAATTCAATGGAGCAAAGTTCTGCGTATTCCTTGCGCGCGCTTGGCAGGAATTCGTCCGCAAATTGGATCCCGAGGTCAATCAGATCTTCATACTTGTGCTGAGCCTCAAGGATGCGAGCGCGACTCGCTCGTCCACCATATCCAAAGTTCAACACCTTTAGACATCTAGCTAGCTGGTTGATTGATAGTAAGCAATTGCTGTTTCGCCCGGGCGTGGTACGTTCCATCTCTACCCTGTCCGCAAGCAACTCACTTCGGCCTAGCTCAACGAGTTCAACAGCCGCGCGATTGAAGGGATCGCGATCGTCGAATCGCGTTTTGGTTACTGCGTCAATGTTGCGAGTTTGTGCCAAGTCCGAGAACATTCGCCGCAGGCTTTTGGTGTTGGCTTCCTCGTACAGCACAACTGGGATGGACATATTATCAAGCCGCGAGAGCTTCTGATGAAGATTTACGAGATTCCTGCCGTTACTTGGCGAGAGGTCTTTGGTAGATTGGATTTCTTGGCGCAGCCGGTCACGTACCGCCTGTACCGCCATACGCCTGTGTTGACCATCTAGGATCATTATGCTACTTGTACCGCCGTCGAGAGAAATGCGTACGAATCCAAGCGTTGCCGACGACTGCCCATCGTCATCTTCGTACGCGATGAATTCGATAGCGTCAGGATCGATGCCCAATAGAATTGAACCAAGCACCCAGTCCTCAATGTCGTACATGTACTCAGCAATTCGCCGAGAATGTGCAGGATGAAAGCGGCGATTGGCTTTGTCAATTCGTTCCGTGTTGACAAAGTTAGGAACGTTGCTGTCTAATGTGCCCAAGTCCATCACGAGCGAATAAGCTGTTCGCCCGCCCTGCTGATACTTCTGCGCATCGAATTCAAGATATTGCTTCTGACTTCTGTTGCGTACTTTGACCATTTGGCCCTCCTCTTTTTTGTGTACATTTACAGTCTAAACTACATTAGCGCGTAAAACAATACCTTATGTGGGAATACCCGTTTATTTAACCTGATCTTAACAATTACAAGTTTATCGCCTGCCCGGATGTAGATATGCCTAATGTAAGATTCCCGCCCAGCCCCTCGTCCATACAACGAAGCAAAATCGCGGGAGTGAGCGCCATGTCCCAACAACATGATGGCGACCAACTGGACAAGCTGATCGACTTCATCGCCAACGCGCCGGCCGATGAATCGCTCATCAAGATGGACTGTAATGACTGCTGTGAAAATATCACGCGGCTGGCTGAACAAGTGGCGAATGGCGCCGACTTGAACGAGATCTGGCCCGAGATGCAGAAATTCATGCATTACTGGGGCGACTGCCGCGAAGAATTTGAAGCGCTGGTGGCGGTCATCCGGCAAGAAAAGGCGCTGGAAAACTTTGACTTCGCCGCGCTGGAATAATCCTCTTTTGTAGCATTTCTTTAACGACACGAACAACTGAGAACGAGGCAGAACCCATGAAGAAGGAACGCGTTGTCATCATTGGCTCGGGACCGGCTGGCTTGACCGCCGCCCTCTACACCGCCCGCGCCCAGCTGGCGCCTGTGGTCATCGCCGGGGCGCAGCTCGGCGGGCAAGTCGCCATCACGCACGAGATCGAGAATTATCCCGGCTTCCCCGATGGCTTGAGCGGACCCGAATTGGTCGAGCGCATGAAAGAGCACGCTGAGAACTTTGGCGCCGTGTTTGAATTCGACCTGGTCGAGAGCGTCGACTTCAGCAATGGCACGCCCTTCCATATCAAGACGATGGGCGAAGAATACCTGGCCGACGCCGTCATCATCACCATCGGCGCCGACCCGCGCAAGCTGGGCGTGCCCGGCGAGGAAGAGTACACCGGCACCGGCGTCAGCTATTGCGGCACCTGCGACGGCTTCTTCTTCCGCGGCAAGGACATTGTCGTAGTCGGCGGCGGCGATTCAGCGCTCGAAGAGGGCATCTTTCTAACGCGCTTCGCCAATAGCGTCAACGTCATTCACCGCCGTGACGAGCTGCGCGCTGGCATTCAGTTGCAGACGCGCGCCTTCAAGAACGAGAAGATCAGCTTCACCTGGAACGCGGTGGTGGACGAGATCCTGGGCGGCGAGAATGGCGGCGTCAACGCGGTGCGCCTGAAGGACACCGTCACTGGCGAAGAGACTCTGCATCCGACCGATGGCGTCTTCATCTTCATCGGGCATGACCCCAATAACGCCGTCTTTGGCGACCAGATCGCGCTGAATGAAAACGGCTATATCATCACCGACCAGCGCTATCGCACCAATGTCGAGGGCGTCTTCGCCGCCGGCGAGATTCAGGATGAGATCTGGCGGCAAGTGGCGACATCAGTCGGCCAAGGCACATCAGCGGCGATGGCCGCCATCCAGTGGCTGGAGGAGCATGAAGCCGAATTGCAGGAACTGGATGAGGTGGCTGCGGCTTAGACAGGCCAGATTTTGTCCCATGATTCAAGCCAGGTGCCAGCGCGGCTGATTAGCTTCATCGCCGGCTGATCCAATTCGACATCGGCGCGGAGCACGTAGTTCATCATCGTGTCGTAGTGACCAAACTCGTAGGTGATGGTCACGGGCGATGCTGGGACATAGGGGGCGACAGCGCTCAAATCCTGCAGCGCCTGATACGCGCCCTCTTCAATCATTTCTCGGGCTCGTTGGGGCGCGATTTGGCTGGCCGAATACTTTGAAAGCCCGCGCTTGACCGCAACCGTCGTCAGCCCGGCGCCGAACAGGTCGGTCGCTTCACGGCAGACGGCGACGTCACCGGTGATCAGCAACACGGGGCAGCCGTAGTGGCCGCAGAGCGCCCCGTTAACGCCGACCTCGCCGACCAGCACATCGTTGAACCAAAGATTGCGGCATTGCGCCGACGAAATGGTGTGGGCCAGAACGCCATCCACAACATTGTTGCGCGCGTGATAACCGACCATGAGGCAGGCATCCACACCCGCTTCCAGCGGGGCGCGGTAATCCGTCCAGGTATGGTGCGCCACATATTGGCAAGCCGGGTCAAGCATGTCTTTGAGCAGGGAGTTGTAGCGCCAATCGCCGCCGGCGTTGTGGCCGTCGATCACGATGATTTCCGTCGCGCCCGCCCGCGCCGCGCCGCGCACCGCCGCATTCACCTCGGCTGTGTAGAGCGCCCGCCCTTCCGGGTAACCCGCTTTGCCGCCGCCGACCTGATCCCAGGTGACGATACCGCTGACGCCTTCCATGTCGCACATGATCAAGATTCTCATTACCTTGCCTTCCTACGCTGAATCAGGACCAGCGATCGTACCGCAGTTCGCGCCGCGGCTCGGCTCAATCCTTGCCGCGCGGCCGCCATGCGCAGTCTATTCAATGACCAGAAGCACGTGACAGGAAACGCGCGACAATTCAATTGACAACGTATTGCCAGTAGCCGCCCATGTCAACTCGGTCTCGTCACCCAATGCCGTTACCGACTTGACGGAGGACGCCAGGTCTACTTCGACGGTCACATCATAGCTCGGAATCGTCTCGTTGATCGGCAGGCGGATCTCGTCGCGCACGCTGTTGACCAGATGAATCAGCGTCCGCTCGCCCTGCTTGAAGGCGGTTAGGGCGAGGACATCGCTAGCGTTCTTGACACGCACGGGCGGTTTCTCCCCCGCCGTCCAAGCGACCGCGTCGGCGATCAAGCGGCGAAAATCGCGCACGCCAAACTCCAGGTAGCGGACGCCGACCGGAGTAGTAAACAGCACACGACGACCACCATCAGCTTCATGTGTGAGAATGACCGGCGGACCAAGCTCATCGCTGAGCGGACCGTAATGCACCTCCGAAGCGCCGTGAATGAAGGCGACCGGCTTGGCAGCTTCCGCCTCCACACCAACTTGCATGCCCACTGTCGGGATGCGCTTGTTCGCCCGAATCGCTGTAGGAAGCGCATGTGATTCCTCGATCCGCATATAGATGTCAAGCTCGAAGGGCAGCCGCTCGCCAGTGTATTGGACGCCAAAGAGCGCGGCAAAGTCACCGGCTTCATCGCGGAGTCCGGTCGCATCGTACATGCCGGCTTCGTAAGAGCCAATGAGGCCGCCCCCGGCCGCGGCGTAGGCGCGCACAGCCGCCTTGCCCTCAGCGGAGAGGCAACTGGCGTTGGGAAGAATCAACGCGCTATACTGGTCCATGCCAGCGAGCAAATCCGCTTCGGTGATAACATCAAATAGGATCTTTTCTTGCAAAAGCGCCTTGGCGAACCCTTTGAGCTCGCCCCGATGCGACGGTGTGCTTTCCCGATTTTCAAAGCGTTCCTCGGTACTGCCCGAGTAGAGCAGCGCGACGTAGGGGATGCTGACGCGATTGCGAAGATAAGGCGCGAGCGACTTGGCTTCGCCGAAGCGAGCATACACATTTTCCCAGGCATCCACATCCACGCGGTCCGGATAATAGCGCGCAAAAAGCGGCGACGCGCTGTTCGCCAGCAGCTCGGCCGTCGACAAGCGCAATTCTGTTTCGCCCAAGCCATACAGGTCGAAGGGCGACTGCGCCATCATACTAAGCACGAGGATCTGCTTGCCTTTGGCGATGGACTGAACGTAGCGCAAGGCGACGCCATACCACCAGAGCGGCTCGCGAACGCTGGCGCGGTAAAGTTCCATGTGTACGATGTCTTCAAGGTCAGCTGTGCGCGCCACGTCATCGCCGTGCGCCATCGGCACATGCCAGGCGGCGCCGAAGCGTTCGTGATACCAGGAGAAAAGCGGCGGCGAGCCAGACACGGTATATCTGTCGCCGCTCAACGATGCCAGCGGAAAGGCGCCCTGAAAGTAGACGCAGCGCTGATCGCCCTTCGCGACTTCGTACAGGGACCGGCGCCAGGCAGCGATCTGGTCGAAGCGCCAAGTTATGAATTTCTGAAATACCGGATCGTCCCAGCGCTCCACAGTTGGCAGGGGCAGGCCGATTTCCGCCTCGAAGGCGCGGCGGCAGGCCTCGCTAGCCGACCAACTCTGGAAGCTGGGCTCATCAAAGTAGAAGCCATCGACTGCGTAATTGTCGGCGATCTCTTTCACAATCGAAGCGAAATACTCGCGATATGGGCTCAGCGGATCCATCGCCACTGAATTGTAGTGCTCATCCCAAGTGGTGACCCGCCCATCAGCTTTGCGCTGTGCCCAATCGGGATGCGCGAAGTAGAGATCGCGATTCCCCCAAATGGACGCCAGATAAGCGATGACCTTCTGGCCATTGGCATGCGCCGCTTCGATCGCCTCCGCCAGCAGATCGCGCTCGCCCAACCCGGGATAATGCGGCGCGATTCGACTTTGATAGAAAGCCGTGCCGCCCGGATAATAGCCCGTCGAAAATACATTCAGCGTGTTCGCATTCCCGCGATGGGTCTCGTCGACGATGCCCTTGACATCAATCGTCGTCACATCGGATGCAGGAAATTCCAGCGTGACCGCGCGTATCGGTTCATCCCACCAATTCGTCATGTTTCTGTTGCCTTTCGGATTATCCCGGTTCATGTGGGCGACCCAATGGCTCGCCCCTGTCTTAATTGCCAATACTTAGTCTCCTGTAGGGGCGTCTCGCTGAGACGCCCTCGTAGCGCGCATCTGAATTATTCCTGCGGGCATTTCAGCGAGACGCCCCTACAAGTTTCGTTGCAATCTGGATTGCGAATGTGGGCCGAATCTTTCTGCCTGGGTGGCGGCATTGTCGCGCGCATGTCTACAGTCATTGGCACAGAAGCGCTTCTGGCGAAACAGTCCGACTCGTCAAGAAACCACGCCGCACCACTCAACGGCCATACGCGCCAGCACACGAGCGCAATCGATGACCTGCTCGAATTCGATGTACTCATCGGTGCTATGGATCATGGCGCCAGAGGGACCGAAGAGCACAGAAGGCGTGTTCCCGTAGAGCACCGGCAGGCGCAGATCGCAGCCGCCCGCGCCGTCCACCTGCGCCTCGCGCCCGGTGACCGACTTGGCCGCCGCTTTCAGCGCATGCACCATCGCGTGATTCGGGTCGATTTCAGCAGCGTCAAACCACAAGCCGAACCATTCGATCTGCAGCGGATGATCCTGGAACCAGGGATCCTTTTGCGACCATTCCAGAATGAATGCTTTGAAATCGGCTTTGATTTGATGGATATCTTCACCGGGCAGGCATTCGATTGAGCCTTCCAGCACCGCTTGCGAAGCGACGGTCGAGGGCCATTCACCAGCTTGTATCTTGCAGATGCCAGTCGGGACTTTGGTGTTGTAGGCTTCGTCGTAGAGCGGATGCGACACGACCGACTCGCGCATGATGGAGTAGGCTTCGACAGCGTGAAAAACCTCGAAGGCTTTGCTGATGGGGTTGGTCAATTCATGCTTGTATTCGATGCCGCCCTCTTCGCCCGGCACGGTGATGCGAAAGAACTGCGCGCCGCGGTTGGATACGGAAACGCGCTCCATGCCCGTCGGCTCGGTGAAGATGCAGGCGTCGGCGTTGTGCCCGCGCAAGACGGTCGCCAAGGTGCCATTGCCGCCGGCCTCTTCATCGACGACGCAATCCACGATCAGGTCGCCCGCCAGTTGGATGCCCGCCGTTTGCAGAGCGAGCACAGTGAGCACATTGCTGACGACGCCGCCCTTCATATCAGCGCTGCCGCGGCCATAGACCTTGCCATCGACGAATTTGCCGCTCCAAGGTCCATGCTCCCATAATTCCGGCGGTCCGATCGGCACGACATCGACATGCCCATTGAGCTTCAGCGACTTGCCGCCGCCGGCGCCGCGGTAGATGCCGACCACGTTGGGGCGCTCCGCATAAGACCAGCCGGTCGGCACATAAGCCGGATGCGCCGCCAGCTCATCATCGTACGGTATCCAGCGGTCCACATCCAGATTCATCGCGTGCAGCTGCCGCTCCAGCACATCAATGCATGGCTTTTCCGCCCCTTCCAGCGAAGGAATGCGCACCAACTCCTGCAGCAGCGCCAGCGCCTGGTCGCGGTGTGTTTCGATTGCCTGGTCGATCTGGTCATATAGCATAAAGCCCTCCGGCGGGCGTCTCGGCGAGACGCCCCTACAACTGTCGAACTAAATCCGTTTCGTCATTTAGTGTGCGCCAGAATCCTAAACTGCGATCGGCTGAGGTCAAAGAATCATCCCTTCACCGCGCCGAAGGTCAAAGCCGATATGAAATAACGGCGCACGAGCAGCGCGAAAATCACCACCGGCAGCGTGCCGATGGTGGCGGTGGCGAACATCGGTCCCCATTTGATGCCGGAGTGGGTCATGAAGAAGGCGATCGTGGTCGGCATCGTGCGCGCTTCGGTCGACGTCAAGAAGAAGGCGAGGCTGAATTCGTTCCAGACGCCGATGAAGATCAGAATCGCCGTCGCGGCGACGCCTCCCGCCATCAACGGCAGCGTGATCAGACGGAACGCTTTGAAGCGCGAGGCGCCGTCGACCATCGCCGATTCTTCCAATTCGACCGGGATGCCCTCGACGAAGCCGCGCAGCATCCAGATGGCGTAGGGCACGTTCCACAAGAGATAAACAACGATCAAAAAAATATGCGTATCGAATAAGTCCAGCGCGCGCGCAATGAAGAATAGCGCGAATACGATTGAAATGCCCGGCACCATTTGCAAGAACAGGAAGCCGTAGGCGACGCCTTCTTTGTAGCGAAATCGAAAACGAGCGAAACTGTATGTTGCCGGGATCGAAATGAGAATCGTCAAAAGCGTGCTGCAGACGGCGATGATCGTGCTGTTCTTCATATAGAAGAGAATGTTCATGTCGCTGAAGATATTTTCAAAGTGTTCGAGCGTGGGGGTGAACCCCCAGAAAATCGGCGGATAAGCAAAGGTCTCCAGCCGCGTCTTGAAGGCCGAGCTCACCATAAACAGATAGGGGAAGAGAAATGCGAAAACGACAAACACAGTCAGCACATCCAGAATCCGCGAGCCGGTGATAGATCGCCAGTTTGGCTTCATCGCGCTATGCCTCGAATTTGATGCGTTCGCGCATTTTGATCAATATGACCGTCAGCGAAACGATGATGATGATCAGCATGATGCTCGCTGCAGAGCCCCGGCCGACATCGCGCTGCACGAGGGTCGTGCGGTAAACATATAGAGGAAGCGTTGTCGTGGTCGTGCCCGGTCCACCGGCGAACATCACAAATATCACGTCAAATAGCCGCAGCACATCCATGAATCGCAGAATCAAGGTGGTCAGGATCAAGGGCAGCATCAGCGGCAGCGTAATCAACGAGAACGACTGCCAGCGAGAAGCGCCGTCAACCCGCGCCGCTTCAAATGGCTCCACTGGCAATGTCTGCAGACCAGCCAACAGAATCAGGATAAAGAAGGGCGTCCATTCCCAAATGTCGACCAGGATTACCGCCAATAGCGCCAGGTCTTTGCCATACCAATTGTGACGGATGCCGGTCAGCGCCTCGAAGAAGTAATTGACCAAGCCGTCATAAGAGAAATACAGCCGGCCAATCAATCCAACCATGGAGGGCATCAGCACGATGGGGATGATCAGCACGGCGGTGAAGAGCGAGTTGCCGCGCATCTTCCGGTTCAGCAAAAGGGCGATGGCGAGGCCGATCAGCAGCTCCGGAATCAGCGTGCCCAGCAGATAGAGGGCAGTGACGCGCACCGCCCCCCAGAAGGTACTGTGCTCATTCGTCAGCAGCCATTGATAATTCTCCAGCCCGACTGCCTCGGCATTGCGGAAGGGCTCGCCAAAGGTCAGATTTACCGTGCTGAGTTGAAAGAGCGAAAAAGCGCTGTAGGCGGCGATCGCGAATACCACCACGAAGGCCGGCATGACGAGGAGCACGGGCGCCAGCCACGGTGGCCGCTGTCTGCGACGATTGCGGTCTATGGTCATCTCGGCCATCCTAGACCGGTGTATTGCCAGGGGCCGGTTTGCGGGCTTGCGGGCGACTCACAGAGTCGCCCCTACATTTTCTCACTGTATACACGCTCGCGACAATGCCGCCGCCCACGCAATTTACTTTCCGCCTAATGCGTCTACCCCTCCCCCGGCCCCTCCCCGAATCATCGGGGAGGGGAGCTAAATTCAACGGACTCGGGGATTCTGCCAGAGGATTCGCCAATGAATGCAGATCTCGGCGAAACCTTCCCCCCATTGATATGGGGGGACCGAGAGGGGTAGACCCAATCTCGCGCAGTTTCGCTTTTGTATCGGACAAGCCTAACATTGTCTAACTGTTGGCGTAGGGGTGAGCCGATGGCTGGCCCCTTGACTTGTAAGCCTGCTGTCCAGTTACTCCGCAAGCACTTCGGAGACTTGCGCCTGCATACTGGCGATTGCCTCTTCAACCGGGATTTCGCCAATGAATGCGCGCGCGCCCTCGATGCCCATGATTTCGCTGACCTGGCTCCATTTGGGCGTTGGCAGCACAACGCTCAAGCCAAGCTCGCCCAGCGCCGCCGCTTGCTCCAAGGTCGCCAGCGTCGCTTCGTAGTAAGGGTTCGCCGCCTGAAGATCGGGATCGCCCAGCGCCGACGCGCGCGAGACGATGCCGCCATTGGCCAAATAATCGGCTTGCAAGCCCTCGCTCGTCAGATAGGCGATGAAAGCCCAGGTCGCTTCTTTCTGCATGGAATCGTCCATCATCGCGAAGGACCAGCCCCATACGCCGGAAAAGGCGCCAGCGGGTCCGGCCGGCAAGGGACTGTATCCAGTCAAGCCGGCGACCACTGATTTGTCGGGGTTCTCCACCTCAGGCGCGGCCGCCGATGCTTCAATCATGATTGCCGCGCGGCCGAGCATGAAAGCATCCCAGGCTTCGGGGAAGGAGAAAGACTCGACGCCCACGGGACCGTGCTGCCAGAGATCACGAATGTATTCCAGCGAGGCGACCGTTCCTGGGGAATCCAGCGCCACATCGCCCGTGGCCGGATCCACCATCATGCCACCAAATGGCGCCAAAAAGATCGACCACATGTAGGTGAATTCCCAACCCAGGCGCGCGCGATAAGAAATGCCGTGCACGCCGTCGACGTTCTCGCTGAAATAGGCCGCCGCTTCCATCACTTCATCGTACGTGGTCGGCACCTCGATACCATGCTCTTCGAACAAGTCCGTGCGATAGAACATGAAGACGGTTTCGCCAGCAAAGGGGATGCCGTAATGCATGCCGTCTTCCCAGAGGAACATGTCGCGATAAGCCTGCAAAATGTCTTCGTAATTGAACCAGTCCGGCGTAATGTCGGATTCGATCCAGGGTTGGAGCGGCGTCGCGTAGCCGCTTGATGCCACCAGCGGGCTCCACTCGATCGCGGTCATCATCGCGTCGTAGCTGGCCGATTCAGCCGAGACTTCCAGCAGCATGCGTTGACCGAGCTGGCCCTCTTCCATTTCGTCGAGCGTGACCGAGATGCCGGTCAATTCCTCGAAGCGCGGGATCATTGTTTTGAAGGCTTCTATCGACGGGTGCGAAGCCACCGCCACGGTGATTTCCGTGCCGCCGTAGGCTTCCTTGATGCCAGCCGCCCAATCTTCGATTGGGTCATGCGACATCGCGGCAACGCTGGAAAACGCGAGAGCGAATACCAGGAGTACGAGAATCAGTCTTGCTTTCATGGAACAGTTCCTTTCAAGTAACTCTGAACAAACGGGGACAATCTGCGGATGCATTCTTCCGTCGAGATTGCATCCGACTTAAGTTTACTCGCTTGGCTCGAATCCGCCACAAATTGAGTCAGAGGCCGGGCGATTGTGATCATGACCATGATCATGGACGAGCAGACACTACCAATTGTCACTGACCGCCAACACGGCGCTTCGGTCGCTCCGACAGACCTACGTCATTGCACGGGCATGTTCTCCCAGGGCCAGATCTTGTCCCAGGCTTCCAACCAGGTGTCCCCGCGGCCAATGACTTTTTCCGCCGGCAGGTCCAACTCGACGTCGTGGCGCGGCGTATAAGCCATCATCACGTCCGTGTGCCCGAATTCCGCGGTGATCGTCACCGGCGATGCCGGCACATAAGGCGCGACCGCATTCAGATCCTGCAGCGCCTCATAGGCGCAGGCTTCGATCATTGTGCGGGCGCGTTGCGGCGCGATCTGGCGCGCTGAGAATTTCGAGAGCCCGCGCTTGACCGCCACCGTCTTCAGGCCGGCGCCGACCAGCTCCGTGGCTTCGCGGCAGGCGGCGACATCGCCGGTGACCATCAGCACCGGGCAGCCATAATGACCGCATAGCGCGGCGTTGACGCCGATCTCGCCGACGAGTTGATCATTGAACCAGAGATTTCGGCACTGCGAAAAGGAGATCGTGTGATTCAAGACGCCATCCGGCGTATTATTGCGCGCGTGATAGCCAACCATCAGGCAAGCGTCGGCGCCTTGTTCCAGCGGTTCCCGATAATGCGTCCAAGTATGATGGGCGACGTAATCGCAAGCGGGATCAAGCATGCCTTTGAGCAGCGAATTGTAGCGCCAGTCGCCGCCAGCGTTATGGCCATCGATGACGATGATCTCGGTCGCGCCCGCCCGGGCAGCGCCGCGCACCGCCGCATTGACTTCGGCGGTATAGAGCTCGCGCCCTTCCGCGTAGCCGGCTTTGCCGCCGCCCACCTGGTCCCAGGTGACGATGCCGCTGACGCCTTCCATATCGCACATGATCAAGACTCTCATTTGGCTGCCTTTCTAGTTCGATTCATCAACAGATTGGCAGATTTTATCACCAGCCGCGCGATTGCAAAATAAACCTGCGACATACCGTAATCAGTAATTCTTGTCCGGTGCTTAATCACAGTAACTTAGTGGCTGTCAACCGAAAGAGCGGTAGGGGCGAGTGAACCGTCGTGTCTACGTCCGGCTTGTCTCGCCCTAAAGCGCGCTATCACAAGCGCACGCGTTTCGGCGCCGCGCGTAGACACTGCGGATCAAACGCCCCAACACGTTTGCGCTTTGATTAAGATCCGTAGGGGCGAGGCGGTGACTCGCCCACAGTATTCCGTCTGCACAACAACACGCAAGGTATCTTGCGTCTCGGTGTGGATAAGAAGCTAGATCAATCAAGTGCTCGCGACATCTAGCTACCCTTCCCCGGTTCACTGGAATTCCGCCCCCGACGAGCGGGGGATCGAGGGGGGAACAGGGCCGGAGATGGAGTTTGCAGAATCAAAGCAAGTCCCGCGCGTTTTCGCCGATCTTGACGATGGCGTCCGCAATTTCGCGCATGTCTTCTTCGTCGCCGAGGAGCGCGTTCTGCGTGATCCAGACCGTCTCCCAAGCTTCGCGCTGCGCGTTGGGGAAGGCATCATTGAGAAAGTTATGACTCGCCCCCGCCTGCGCGCCGCTCAGACGATCGCGATAGGCGCCGCTAGTGAAGACGTCAAGCTGGTGAAGCGGCGGATAAGGCGCTTGCGTCGGGATGCCCTCGGCTTCCAGCGCCTCGACAAATCGCTCGGTATCGACGCCGGCAAAGGCGCGCTTGTCATAATGGAATATGTAAGCGTATTGGCCGTTGCGCGTGATGCGACTGTCGTGAGACTGCGGCGTGATGCCGGGGATATCGCTCAGCAAGCGATCCAGCAGGCGGCCGTTTGCGTGGCGGCGCGCCGTCTGCTCATCAAGCCGCGAGAGCTGCGCCAGCAGAACGGCGCCCTGCCACTCGCTGAGGCGGTAATTCGAACCATAGACGAAGTGGTCATAGAACCATTTGCCCGGCAGGCGGCCGCAATCGTGGGTCGCACGCGCCAGCCGCTCGAAGTCGTCATCGTTGCTGATGACCATCCCACCCTCGCCGGCTGTCATCGTCTTGCTCGCTTGAAAGCTGAAGGTGCCGCCGACGCCAAATGTGCCGATTTTGCGCCCGTGCCATTCGCTGCCGTGGGCATGCGCCGCGTCTTCCAGCAGCATCAAGCCGTGCTTCTCCGCGACCGCCGTCAACTGATCGAGATCGGCGGGCCGGCCGCCCATGTGCACGGCAATGATCGCCTTCGTATTCTCCGTGATAGCCGCCTCGGCCAGTTCCGGATCGATGCAGTAGCTGTCGGCGCGGACATCCACCAGAACGGGCAAGGCGCCGGCGAAGAGCACAGCGCTGGCAGTGGCGACAAAGGTGGCGTTGGGCACAATCACCTCATCGCCCGAGCCGATGCCCATCGCCGCCAGCGCGACTTCCAGCGCGTGTGTGCCATTGGTGACGGCGATGCCGTGTTTCGCCTCGTGGTAGGCGGCAAATTCGCGCTCAAAGGCCAGCGTTTTCGTGCCCGGCGTCCGCCACCAGACGCGGCTCTCCAGCACTTCGTTGAGCGCTTGGCGCTCGCGCTCGTCGAAGATGGGCCAGACCGGGAAGGGCTTGGTTTTGGCGGGCGATCCGCCGTGGATGGCGAGCTTTGGCATTTGCGTTTTCCTGTTACTGCGCGGGCGAGCTTCGCAATTCTACCCCTTCAGCGAGCCCAGCGTCAGACCCTTGACGATATACTTCTGCGCGAAAATCGAAAAGACCAGCATCGGCACGATAGCGACGATGGAAGCCGCCGCCATCTGGCCCCAGTTGATCGAGGTATAGCCGCGAAATGAAGCGACCGCCACCGTGATCGTTTGCGCATCGCTGAAGGTCAGCGAGAGGGCGATGGTCAATTCATTCCAAATCCAAATGGCGGTGAGAATGGCGGTGGCTGAGATGCCCGGCGCCGCCAGCGGAATATAGACATGACGCAGCGTCTTCAAATGGCCGCTGCCATCAATGCGCGCGGCATCGTCCAATTCAGCCGGCACCTCTTTGAAGAAGCTGCGGATCAGCCAGACGGCGAAGGGCAGCGCATGCACCTGATAAACCAGCGCCAGGCCGATATGACTGTCGTACCAACCGATGCGCTGATAAAGGACAAACATCGGGATGATGAAGAGGAACTCAGGCAGCATATACGCCAGCAGCAACCAAACGCCGAAGAGCTTCTTGCCGCGGAAGCTGAAACGGTGGATGCCGTATGAGGAGAAGACAGCGATGACGATGGCGATGAGGACACCGAGCACGGTGACATAGACGGAGTTCATGAAGGCTTCGACGAAACCGGGCCGCTCCAGCAAGCCGAGAAAATGATCGGCGATCGGCTCGAAGATCAACTTGGGCGGCATGGCAAAAGCATCGCGCTGCGTCTTCAGCGATACGCTCAGCAGCCAGACGATGGGAAATAAAGTCAGCAAGATCGCCGCCAGCGAAATCAGATATGCCAGCAGCCGCTCCATTTGGTCGCGCCGAGCATGCATGACCATCGCAACTAATCCCACTCCACGCGTTCT
Source organism: Chloroflexota bacterium (assembly GCA_011523705.1). GTDB lineage: Bacteria > Chloroflexota > Anaerolineae > Aggregatilineales > Phototrophicaceae > UBA6055. The sequence goes on from WTGC01000229.1 coordinate 20,870, forward strand.
TCAAGTCGCATATAGACGAGGCTGATCGCCAAGACGATGACGGAGAAGACAACCATGACCGTCATGGATTCGCTCATTTGCAGGAAGCTGAAAGCTTTGCGGTAAGCCAGCGTCTGCATGACTTCGGTGGCGATCTGGGGTCCGCCGCCGGTCGTGCCGAAGATGATATCGAAGACCTTCAAGGTATCGATGGTGCGGAAGATCAAGATGGTGAAGAGCAGCGGGCGCAGCATCGGCAGCTTGACGCGGAAGAAGGTCTGCAGGCTGCCGGCGCCATCCACGCGCGCCGCCTCAAGTGGCTCCTGCGGCAGACTTTGCAAGCCGGCCAGCACAATGATAAAGACAAAGGCCGTCTGCCACCAGGCGTCGACCATGATCACCGTGCCCATGGCGGTACCGGTCGTGCCGAAGAATGGTGAAGGCGGCAAGCCCAACGAAATCAACACATAGTTGACTATGCCGAGCATTGGATCAAGCACAATCTTGGACATCAGCGCCACGATAATGCCGGAGACCATCAGCGGCGTCAGCAGCAGCGTGCGAATGACGCTCGCGCCGAATCTGAGGCGATCCACAACGACGGCGAGACCGATGCCGAGCACAAGTTCTAATGCCGTCGCGACCACAGCGAAGACGAAAGTCTGATACAGAACCTGCCAAAACTCGGCGCTGCGAAACAGATCAAGATAATTGCGGGCGCCAACGAAGTCGAACTGGAGGCCCCAATTCCAGTTGAAGAAGCTGAGCGCAAAAGAAAAGACTGCCGGATACAGCGAGGTGATCGCGAGGATGAGAATGGCAGGCGCGATCAGGAAATACGCGGCTCGGTTGCTGCGGGCTGAGGGCATGAAAGTCCCAAACGACTATGAAAGCGGGTCAGCCAATGGCTGACCCCTACATAGAAACAGCGAGTTGTAGGGGCGACCTAGCAGGTCGCCCGCAATGCTCCCTAAAGGCCTCGCCAAGCTACCCATCCATATCCAGGATACGCTGCTGGGCTCTGGCTGTGGCCTCGGCCGGCGCCATGCCGCCATACATATCCTGAATCGCATCCACAATGACCAGGGCGTATTCGCTCCAGCCTTCGCGGAAGACGACCGTCGTGCGCGACGTCTGCATCGCTTCCAGCACCGTATCGACATAGAGCGGATTCAGCGCGTCGACATATTCGGCTTTGTCCCAGGTTGAGACGCGCGCCGCGCCGCCGTGATAGGCGCCGATGATCGGCTCGACATCCTTGCTGGTCATCCATTGGATGAAATACCAGGCTGCTTCCGGATTCTGGGCGTTGGCGGGTATGCCGATACCCCACATCCAATGGCCCGTCCAGGAAGCGCCGCCCGCCTCTACCGGCGGCATGACGGCGTAACCGGTCTTGCCGGCTACCGCCGAGGCTTCCGGATCTTCGAATCCGGGACCGAAAAGGCTGGCGTCGATGAAAAAGCCGGCGCGCCCCTGCTGGAAGAGCAGGCTGGCATCGGGCCAGTCAAGCGACTGCACGTTGATGGGACCGGCGGACATCATGCCGGCGTAATGCGACAAGCCAGCCGTTACGCGCTCGTCGGTCAGAATGGGGTTGGACCAGTCGCCATCGAACCAGACATTGTAGGGCAGCGACATCTCCGCTTCGCCCCAATTGTTCAAGACCATACCGGTGACGGTGTCCATGATGGTGTGCGAGCGGATGCCGCGCATGACTGCGCCGGCGACCATCCCGCCGCTCGAATCTGTGATGCTCTGCGCCGCTTCGATCAAGCCGCCCATGGTATCGGGAATCTCGCCATCCAAGTATTCATCGACGATGTCCTGATTCCAGAAGAGTGTATAAGCCTCGAAAGATACCGGAATGGCGTAATCCTGCGCGTCCATGTCTCCGGGCGGGTATTGCGTCGCCTGGGTGAAGCCGGCTGGGAAATCGGCAAAGTCATAGTCAGCCGCCGTCATGTGATCGTCTTCGAGGAAGGGCGTCAGCGGGTGAATCAATCCGTTAGACCATTGTGTGAAGGCGGTCGAATCCATCGGCACCATGTAGACATCCATGACGCCTGCATCAGCTCGCAATGCGACTTCCATACGGTCAAAATAGAGATTTTCCGCAAGCGCCTCCACATTGACGGTGATGCCGGTCGCCTCTTCAAACTCGTCCATGACGCTGCGCATGCCATCGAGCACGGGATGCTCGGGCATCAGAATCGTGATTTCGCTGCCGGCGAATTGCATCCAGTCGATATCGCCATTCGCCCGCGCGGCGGGTGCGATACAAATGACCAGTAGCAGAACCAAAAAGATCGCTTTCTTGAACATCGTCGTCTCCTCAAATTGATTGAACAAAATCACTGACTGTCGTCAGAGTGATTCCAACCTTCGGGCTAGAGTGTCACGCCGTCGTATGCCGCTTCAACGTCGGCACGCACTTGCGCGGTAAAGGCTTCGTCGATCTCGGCTTCGTGGAAGATGCCATACCACAAGCCAGCCTGGCGTACGAAATCACGCATGTTGACCAAGGCATGCGTCACATCGTCCCAGGTGATGCCCATCGCCGCGGGCCGAATGTCGACGCCGGCCCGCACGATGGCGTCGAGCATCTCACCCGGCTTGTCATCGTGCAGCAGCGAGCCGACATAAATGCCCAGGCAGACCGGCTGCCCGTGGATGAATTTCACCCCCGTGTAATATTCCAGCGCGTAAAAGAGGAAGTGATCGGCGCCTTCAATATGGCGGGGATTCCAGCCGGCGTTGTGGAAAGCCGCCCCGCCCCAGCGATTGGCTGTCATCAGCGTGCGGATGCCCTTCTCGTTGACCTCGCGGATATCGTCCAACGCGTCCATGACCGTCGCCATCACCGCGGCCGCTTCATCAACCAGCTCCTGGTCGTAGGGCCATTTGTCTTCGGTCTTGCCGCGCGCGTGCGCCAGGCGCCAATCGGCGTGACCCGTGTGGTAACAGAGTATCTCGCAGATGCCGCTGCGATTGACGGACGGCGGCGCGTTCTGAATCACATCGAAATCGACATAGACCGCTTCCGGCACCGCCCAGCCCACGTAGCGCACATTGCCCTTGAAGCGCAGCCCGGTGCGATGACCGAAAGCGGCGTTGACCGACATCGAGGTCGGTACCTGAAAGAGCGGCAGCCGCAGCGACCAGGCGAAATACTTGGCGACATCCAGCGCCTGCCCGCCACCCAGCCCGATGATGCAGTTGCAATGCGGCAGCTTGGCGACTTCTTCCTTCAACTCGTCGCCGTCTATGGTGCTGACGAGATAAGGACCGGCCAGGTTGTCGTCAAAATGATGCGCGAATAATTCCCAGAGGTCGGGCATGGTGACGACCAGATAAGGCTGATGTACGAAGTTTGGCAGTTCGCCGAGGAGGTTGCGTCCAAAGATGGTCGTGAAGCCAGCGCTGTCTCGCATGTCTTGTCCTTGTCATCCCGCCCACGCCAATCTTAAGCGCGAACACTTGATTGTACGGTTAAGACGGATACGATAACAGAAAGAGCAACAGTTCGCCAGAACGCCCGACGGCAGGAGCGGCAGCATGACGCTGAAAATCGCCTTCAGTGGAACCGGACATATCTCTCAAGTCCACGCGCGAGCGGCACGGAGCATCGACGGCGTCGAGTTGGTCGCCGTGGTCAATCACAAGCCCGAGTCGATGGCGAGCTACGCGGCGCAATTCGGCATCGCGCGGCGCTACGAGACTGTGGAAGACCTGCTGCGCGCCGGTGATGTCGATGTCCTGGTCGTCAGCACGCCGAATTACCTGCACGCGCCGCAAGCGATCGCCGCGTTGGAAGCGGGCCTTCACGTCATGGTCGAGAAACCAATGGCGATGCATGCCGCCGAAGCGGAGCAGATGCTGCGCGCGAGCGAGAAATCGGGCGCTAAACTGATGGTGGCGCATTGCTGGCGCTTTGACGAAGAGGTCAACTGGATCAAGACCCAGATTGATGATGGACTGCTGGGCAAGATTCTGCGCACGAAAGGCTACGGCGTGCATGTCAATTGGGGACCGGACGGTTGGTTTGTTGAGGCGCGCTATGCCGGCGGCGGCGCTCTGGCCGATATGGGCATCCACGCGATTGATGTCGCGCGCTGTTTTCTAGGCGATCCGCAGCCGCTCAGCGTTTACGCCAAGCTCTCGACCGATTACACCGATTACGATGTCGATGACAGCGGCACGATCTGGGTCAATTGGGCGGGTGGCGCGGCCTCAATCATCGAATCGGGTTGGTGGTGGCCTCATGCCGACGGGCCCGAAGCCTGCACCCAACTCTATGGGACCAACGGCTTCGCCCAGCTTTTCCCAACGCGACTGGAAATCCCCGATCGGGCGGCGGAGACTGTTGAAACCGTCGATCCCGGATATCCGCCCGTCCGCGAGGAGCAGTGCCCGCAAATCATGTATGATCGGCAGATGGCGCATTTCATCGACAGCATTCGCGCGGGCACGACGCCGAATCCGGGCGGCGCTGAAGGCTTGGTCAACATGCGAATCATCGACGCCGCGCTGGAAAGCAGCCGCACCGGTCAAGTTGTCCAACTCTAGGAAGAAAGCCAAGCCGGGAAAGCGATGCGGAATTGCCATTTACATGACACAAACAACAAAATAGAAGAGTTGTAGGGGCGAGCCGGTGGCTCGCCCACGCTTGTGACAGTTTTTGCATGACAAGGAAGATTCCATTTAGAGGCGCAAAGGGGAATTGGAACAATGCTGGAAATCCACGAATGGTCGGGCGAAGGCTTCGAGCCACTGGTATTCGCCGAGGGCTGGCAAGCGGCTCTGCTCAACTGGGAGCCGCTATTTGACCGGCGCAATCTTGATGAGATTGAACGGCACAATCACAGCGACGAAGTCTTTGTGCTGCTGCGCGGGCGAGCTGTGCTCTTCACCCGTCCCGATGGCGGCGCGCTGGCGGCGGTCGAGATGGGTGCGGGCCTTATCTACAATGTGCCAGCCGGCGTCTGGCACAATATAGTAGCAACACGCGATGTATCATTCTTGATCGTCGAGAATCGAGACACGCACCTTCACGACACCGAAATCCGCCCGATCGCTGACGATGAGCTCTCCCAATTGGATCGGCAGTTGCCTGCATGGGCGCAAGCCTAGACGCGCGTAATCAATCGCGTTAGTCTGTCCTCTGAAATTCTTCTTGAGAATCCGCCCGCTTGAGTTTCGGTTTGAATCTGGTATACACTGGAATCAGAAGCTTGTCGCTGCGCGAACTGCTTTGCGGCTTCTGACTGACCTATCGAACCCAACGAGGAGGAACACTGTGCCGAGTTTTGCGAGCGCGCACAAAAGACGCATCTCCCTTTTCGCCTTGCTGTTATTTGCCCTGCTCTTGGCTTTGCCCCTGCCCGCGGGCGCGGCTGACACGATGGCGGACAGCGTCTTCATCAGCATCCGCTACTATGAGGGCCTCGATCCGGCAAACATTCCGGAAATGGAGCGCTTCACGCGCGAAGGATTCATCCCGATTATCCGCGAGACTGACGGCTTCATCGCCTACTACATCGTGTATCCGACCGATGGCACGGGAGCGTCCATCAGCATTTTCGAGACGCGTGAACAGGCGACAGCGTCCAACGAGCTGGCGCGCGATTATATACAGGCAAACCTGGCGCCGCTGCTGCCGAATCCGCCGCGAATCGTCGAAGGCACAGTAGACATCGGCTTCGTCGAGATGCTGGATGGCATGGGGAACGGCGATGTCAGCAGCCTGCATGCCAGCGTGCGCATTTATGACGGTTTCGAAGCCGATGACCTGGACGAATTTGTCACCATCGTCGAGGACGGCTTCCTGCCCATCATGCGCGATTCCGATGGCTTCTTCGGCTATTACTTGATGCACGACGGCGCCGGCGCGGTATCCGCCATCAGCATCTTCGACAGCGAGGCATCGGCGCTGGCATCCAACGAACAGGCGCGCGAATTCGTCGCCGAGAATCTGACCGCCTACCTGCCCAACGATCCCTTGATCACCGCCGGACGCGTCGGCATCGCCGTATTGGCGGACCTGAACGACGGCGCCAATTTAATCGACGACATGATGATGGATACAGCCTTCGCCAGCGTTCGCATCTACGATGGTGTCGACCCGGCCGATCAGCATGAGATCACCCGCCTGACAGCCGAAGGCTTCTTACCGATCATGCGCGAGAGCGATGGCTTCATCGCCTATTTCCTGTTGCCGCAAGGCGATACGCTGGTCGCGTATAGCGCCTTTGAAACTGCCGAACAGGCAGCGGCTTCCAACGACGCTGCACGTGATTTCGTCGCTGAAAAGCTGGCGCCGCTTCTGCCCAATGCGCCGACAATTGTGCAGGGAACGATGGATACGCGCCACTTCGCCCGGCTTGACGACATGATGTCCGAGGACGTCACTTCGCTCTATGCCAGCTTACGCCTTTATGTCGAGGTTGATTTAACACAGCGCGCGCACAGCACCGAGCTCGTCAACCGTATCTTCCTGCCGCAACAGCGGGAGACAGAGGGATTCTGGGGCTACTTCCGCATGCACGATGGCGAAAGCCGATCGGTTGCGATGAGCATTTATGACAGCGAGGAAAACGCCCTGGCCGCCAACGAGCTGGCGGCGGCATTTGTGGCGGAATACCTGACAGATCGCCCGGACCAGGTCCCGCTGCGGGTCAGCGGCCGCCTCGGCATCGCTGCAAGGGCGGACATTAATGAGGGCGCAAACCTGATCGAAGACACGATGAAGACTGAGGCCGTCTTCGCCAGCGTCCGCGTTTACGACGGCGTCGACCCGGCCGCTTCGGAAACCTATATTCGCCTGGCGAATGACGGGTTCTTGCCCATTATCCGCGAGAGTGAGGGCTTCATTGGCTTTTATCTATTGCTGGCGGGCGATAGGCAGGCTTCGGTCAGCTTGTTTGAATCCGAGGAACAGGCTCAGGCATCCCAAGAAACGGCGCGGGACTTCATCGCCGAACACCTGGCGCCGCTGATGCCCAATCCGCCTCAGATCGTGGAGGGTTTGGTGGAAGTGATGTATATAGCCGATGCCAACGAGATGATGATGGGCAACGGCACGAGCTCGCTCCACGCCCTCTTGGCAATCTACGACGGTTTCGACATGGCGCGCCTGGATGAAGCAGTCGACTCGGTCGAGTCTATCCTGATTCCTGATCTGCGCGAACATGGCGGTCTCTTCGCCTATTACGGGATCAGTGATGGCGCCGACACAGCGGTCGCGCTGCGGATTATGGACTCGGAGCAAAGCTTGCAGCAAGGCTCCGAAATCGCGGCGGAATTCATAGCGGAATACGCGGCGGACTGGCTGCCGGAAGATCCCCTGCAGGTCACTGGTCCCCTTGCGGTGGCGGCGCTGGCGGATCTACGCATGGGCGAGAATCTCGTCAATGGGATGACGGGCGACAGCGTCTTCACCAGCGTCCGCGTTTATGACGGCATCGACCCGGCCGATCAGGCCGAGATCGTCCGCCTGACCGATGAGGGCTTCCTGCCCATCATACGGGAAAGCGACGGCTTCGTCGGCTATTACTTCTTGCCGGCCGCGGACAGGTTGGCGACGATCAGCTTGTTCGATTCGCCCGAGCAAGCATCGGCCTCTAACGAATCGGCGCGTGACTTCATCGTCGAGAATCTGGCGCCCTTGCTGCCCAATGCGCCGATGATCTTCGAGGGTCCCTTATCGATGAACTATGTCGCGGCGCTGCATGGATCGGCTGCTTTTGCTGGAGTTGACGTGCTTTATTCCAGCATTCGCTTCTATGAAGGCTTCGACCTGAGGCATTTTGATGAAGCGAACGACCTCGCCATTTCGCACCTGCTGCCGGCACTGCAAGGATTGGGGGGGCTATTCGCCCAATACGCCTTCAATGACGGCGAGGACACTGTTGTCGGCATCAGTATTTTCGAGAGCGAAGAAGCTGCCTTGGCCGCCAACGATGTGGGCAAAGCCTTCACCATCGAATACCTGGCGGATTGGGCGCCGAACCCGCCAACGGGAATTTCCGGCGAGATTGCGATCGCGGCGCAAGCGGCGATCAATATGGGCGAGAATCTGGTCGGCGCGACGATGGAAGAGTAGCTGAGCGCTTGGCTCGTCCGGGAAGAGAATTGGAGAGAGCGCGCCGGCTTGGCGCGCTCTTTTCTTGGGGCGACCAGCCGGCAGCTAATCTGGATACATGCCACGGTTTCCAAACAGGCTGCGCATGATATCGAGATTCGGCTGGAAGCCGTCGTAACCCTGCGTCAGAATGCTCATTTTGACCAGCGCGCTCAAATCGCGGTCCAGCATGTTCAAGGAATATTCGAATTCTCCCGCTGGAATGATATCGAGCAGATCCCATATTTCTCGAAAATCAATGGGCTTGCCCACGCAGCGGTCAGTCAAATCGATAGCGAGTTGCAGGCGCCGCTGCTGCGGAACGGTGAGCTGAACCGGGAAGTGCATTCGTGTGCGCTCGCGCCATAGCGCCTGCGTTTGCCGGATTCTGATCCACCTCAACTGCGATTCGAGTTCTTCCATAGCCTGGTCTAGCGCATACATGACGAATTTACCAAGCATCGTTTTGCGATAAGCCCCGTCGATAAAATCGCCGTGCGTATCCTGCAATTCCATGTAGTAACGTTCGCGAGACTGGCTGTAGCAATAACTGAATACATGCGCCGCGCTTGCCGGTATGCCCGCCCGCAGGAGCAGCGCATGTTCGATTAAGCGCGCCATGCGGCCGTTGCCATCGGCATAGGGATGAATCCAAGCGAAGTAAACGTGCGCGACGATCGCTTTCATAATCTTAAGCGCCAACTCGTATGACGTGAACCATTTCGACACAGGCTCTTCTGAATTCAGCCAGTCACAATACTGTGCGAGCAGGAGTTCGCAATCATCCGGTGGCGGAGCAAGATAGCGCCCCACAGTCACGTTGTGCATTCGCAATTGTCCGGCACGCGCTTCATCCGTCTCCAAGCCGTCCAGAACCAAACCATGATAGTGATTCAAAAGATCTACAGAATATGCAGGCGATTCGCCTGGCACGGCATCCAGCGCGACGGCGGTGTAGGCGGCAATCATGCTGTCAACTTGCTTTATCTGAAGGTGATCTTCGTCCTCGAGCGGTGCATTGCCTTGAAGCAATTGAAATACCTGGTCTTCCGAGAGTAGGTTGCCTTCAATCGCGGTCGTGCCGTGGATTCCCTTGGCGAGATAGATGCCGTTTAGTTCATAGGCATCTTCTGGAAGCATGGGCATGGTTGCAAGCGCCTTAATCGTCGCTTGGATCTGGCCCAGCAGCAGCCATGTTCGCGGCGCCATTGGCTCGACATTCGGCGGAAATTGAATGAAGTCATGTGTGCCCATTGAGAATTCTCCTAATAGCGACGGCCGCGCGAGCCTTCACTGGCTACGACCGATTTAGACAAACGCGTTCAAGCCCGTCAGTTCCCGACCCACCAGCAGCAGGTTGACCTCGTTGGTGCCTTCGTAGGTGTAGATGATCTCGGCATCAAGCATGAGCCGGGCGATGTGATTGTCGATGAGGATGCCATTGCCGCCCAGGCATTCGCGCGCCAGCTGCGTGACGTAGCGTGCCTTTCGCGCATTGTTGTATTTCGCCAGCGATACCGTGCCCGCCGTCAGTAGCCCGGTGTTGATCAGATGGGACAATTGCAGGCAGAGCGTTTGCATCAGCGTCACTTCGGTCGCCATATCAACGAGCTTCTGCTGGATGAGCTGGAAGCCGGCGATCGGCTTGCCGAATTGTTCGCGTTCTTTGGCGTACTTCAGCGCCAGCTCGAAGGCGCCAGCGGCGACACCGGCCGCTTCCCAGGCGACGCCATAGCGCCCCAGACCCAGCACGCGCGCCATGTCGCTGAAGCGATTGACGTAAGCCAGCTTGTTCGCCGCCGGCACATAGACATCTCGCAGCGTGATATCAGCATTGAGAACGGCGCGTTTGCCGATTTTGCCCCAAATGTCATTGATACCGACCCCGTCCGTATCGCTCGGATTCTCGATGACGTAGCCGCCAAAGTCTTTCGTCTCTTCATCGCGCGCCCAAATGATGAGGATATCGGCGATGGAAGCGTTGCCGATCCAGCGTTTGGCGCCATTGAGGATGAAGCCATCGCCCTCTTTGCGGGCGCGGGTTTTCACTTGCGCCGCGTTGGAACCGACCTCGGGCTCGGTCAAAGCGAAGGCGCCGATCTTCTCCAGCTTGACCATCGGCGGCAGCCAGCGCGCCTTCTGCTCTTCATCACCCAGCAGACCAATCGAGCCCATCGCCAAGCCCGAATGCACGCCGTAGAAGGTGCTGATGCTGCCATCGCCTTTGCCCAGCTCGTACATGACCAAACCCATTTCGACGAGATCGAGCCCGGCCGCTCCATGATCCTGCAGTGGTCCACCGATGATCGGCAAGTCGACCATTTTGCGCGCGATCTCCCAGGGAAATTCCGCCTTTTCCCAATAGGGATTGATCTTGGGCAGCACGTCGCACTCGATGAAATCGCGCACCTCCTGCCGCAGCGCTTTCTGCTTTTCGGTGAAGTGCATGTCGCAGTTGTAGAAATCAAAGCCGGCGTAGAGGGTTTCGCCTTGTTTTTCCCGTGTCATCAGCGCATCACCATCGTCAATCCATAAGTGGCTGGAGCTTATCATCTATGCAATACCGATTCAATTCGCGCTTCGCCTGTCTTACGAGGTAGGATTTGGCTTGGTCACGGCGTCTTAGCAAAATGGTCGGTCGCGGCAATCGGCGGCGGCCGGGATAAGCGCGCATGTCAGTTCTTCTCGCATTGCGAAACCACTTCGGCTCCATGCGCCTGGTCGCGCTGCAATTGTTCAGCACGGCCGGCTTGGGCATGGTCTACCCCTACATCAATCTCTATCTCACCGAGATCGGCTTCTCCGGCACCTTGATCGGCACGCTCGCCAGCGCTGGCGCGATTCTGACGCTGGCGGCCACGCCAATGCTCAACCAGATCGCCGACCGCCTGCTGATGCACCGCTCGCTGCTGATGTTCTATTATGGCGGTTTCGCGCTGGCCGCCGTGATTTTCGCCACCAGCCAGCAGTATTGGCTCGTCATTGTCGGCGTCCTGCTTTTCAGGATGACAACGGGACCAAGCATGACGCTTGGCGCGCAGTTGACGCTCTCGCAATTGCTGCGCAGTGGCAAGACAATTTTCGGGCAGATGCGCTCCTTTTCCGCGCTGGGATTCGCCTGCGCCAGCGCCTTGGCCGGCTCCGTATTCGCGCTGGGCGGCTATTCGCTGACCTTCACCGTCGGCGCCATTTTGTCGTTGATCAGCGTGCAGCTCTCGACTATTTTCCCCGCCAAGCCCAAAGAAAAGGCGAAAGCGGAAGCGGGACCAAAGCGGCGGCGCCACCCCGGCATCTATGTCTTGGCTGCCAGCCAATTCTTCGTCGCCATGTGTACGCACAACGCCTTCGCCTTTCTCTTCATCCACATGAGCCAAAATCTGAATGTGGCCATCGCTCATATCGGCGTATGGGCGGCGCTGCTAGCTCTCGTTGAATTCCCCTTCTATTACCTGACGGATGCCTTGCTGCCGCGCGTGCGCCTGCGCGTCACTTATGCTTTGGGCATTGTCGGCATCGCCCTGACCACGCTCGGCATCGGCATCGTGCCGAACCTGCCGCTGCTGCTTCTGCTATTCGTCGGCCGCGGCCTGGCTTGGCCCGCTTACCAATTGTCTTGTTATCGCTTGATGAACGAAATCAGCCACCCGCGTAACGTCGCCACCAATCAAGCGATCGTACAGGTGACGATGCCGGGAATCGCGCTCTTGCTGACCGGGTCGCTCTTCGGCTACACCTACGATCATTTTGGCGCTGGCGCCCTCTACGCCTTGTGCGGGCTGGCGGCTGCGCTGGGCGCCTGTATCGTCATCGTCGGCTTCCGGCTGGTGAACGCGCGCCAATCCTCCGAACAATCCCTCTAAGGCTTGTCCCTTTGTGGTCATCTTCGGGCGAGCCACCGTCTCGCCCCTACAAGGCTTCATATTGATATTGCCTGTAGGGGTCAGACGGTGGCTGACCCGATACCATAGCTAAACTGTTTCAAACCCGTCCTGCCCACAGCCAATGGCTCGGCCCGGCGGTATTGCAGCTTAGAGGTACGAATTCATCCACTTGACACGTCTAATAGAATCGCCCTTCGCACACGATAAGCAGCGAACGGGCAGACTGTCCGGTGTCGATGCTCTTTGCCTTGCGCAACAGATTCGGATCCATCCGCTTGGCCGCGCTTCAGTTTCTAAGCCTGGGCGGGATCGGCATCGTCTGGCCCTATATCAACGTATACCTCACCGATCACGGATTCTCCGGCACCTTGATCGGCACACTGGGCAGCGCCGGCGCCTTCCTCTCGCTGATCCTGACACCGCTGCTGAACCAAATTGCCGATCGTCTCGGGCTGCATCGGCGGCTGTTCATGCTCTACATGGGCGGCTTCGCCCTGGCAAATATCATTTTCGCGGCCGCCCCGCATCATCTGCTGCTCGTGCTTGCCGTCTTGCTCTCCCGGATCACGATCAGCCCCAGTTTGACGCTGGGCATGCAGTTGACGATCACCTTCTTGCTGAGCCGGGGCAAAGCGATCCTGGGGCGGCTGCGTTCCTTCGCCTCGCTCGGTTTCACGCTGGCGAGCCTGCTCGCGGGGCAACTGTTCGCGCTGGGCGGTTATCCCATGCTGTTCTGGGTCGCGGCCTTCGTCGCCCTGCTCACCACGCTGACAGCGACGATATTTCCGGGTCAATCCATGGAAAAGGAGAAGGCCGAGCAAGGCGAAAAGCAGCCGCGCAACCGCGGTTTCTACATCATGGCGGCCAGCCAGTTCTTTGTCGCCATGGGCACCTACAATATGTACAGCTTCATCTTTATCCATTTCAATCAGAATCTGGGCGTGCCATCGGCGCATATCGGCTTGTGGGCGGCCCTGATGGGCGCGCTGGAATTCCCCTTCTTCTTCCTGATGGACGCCATTCTGCCGAAAGTTCGCATTCGCATCGCCTATATCATCGGCATGCTGGGCACCGCGCTTTTTGCCTTCTTGCTCGGCATCGTGCCGAGCTTGCCATTGCTGGCGCTGCTGCTGATCCTGCGCGGCTTGGTCTGGCCCTGCTACCAGCTCTCGTCCTTTACGCTGGTCAACGCCATCAGTCATCCGCGCAACGCCGCCACCAATCAAGCCCTCTTGCAAGTGACGATGCCCAGCATTGCGCTGCTGCTGACCGGTTCTATCTTCGGTTGGGCATACGACAACCTCGGCGCCGCCGCCTTCTTTTCACTGAGCGCGCTGATGACCGCCATCGGCGCTTGCATCGTCATCGCCGGATTTCGCTTGTTTGAGATGAGGTCTTCCGCAGCCAGCCAGACGCAAGAAACCGGCGCGCAACCGTCTTGACAAGGCCGCACGGAGGCGATTAAACTCCCCGTCCACGTCAACACGCATTGGAAGCGTTTCGCTCAGAGGAGGTGTCTTACGATAGACCGCGCGCATTGTAATTTGTCGTTCGATTACACTAAACAAATCGAGGAATGGAAATGTCAAAGCACCGAATTGTTGCGCTCGTTCTGCTTATAGCCATTGCGCTTGGCGCCTTCGGCCTGGCGTCCGCGCAAGACACCACCGAGCTATCGCTGTGGGTCTTTGTTGACCGCCACGGTCTCTATATGCAAAACGCGGCAGACCGTTGGAACGAAGCGCATCCTGATCAACCGATTGAGATTGTCTACGAGCAGATCGATTATACGCAGATGCACGATAATCTCTTGGCATCGCTGTTGGTCGGCATGGGCGCGCCGGATCTGGCCGATGTCGAGATCAAGAAATTCGCTACTTTCACCAAGGGCGATATTCAGTTCCTGCCGCTCAACGATGTCATCGATCCCTACCGCGAGGACATCATCGAGTCGCGCCTTGCGCCCTACACCGCCAATGGCAACAATTACGGCATCGACTATCACTTGGGCGCTTTCGTCATGTATTACAACACCGGCATCTTGGAAGAAGCCGGCGTCGATGTCGATAGCATCAAGACCTGGGACGATTACATTGCCGCCGGTGAACAGGTCACGCGCGACACAGATGGCGATGGCGATATTGATGTTTACATGGCCAGCATTGAAGTCACCGATATCTTCTCGGCTTATGCGCTGATGCTGATGAACGGCGGCGGCACCTACAACGCCGACGGCGAGGTCATCCTCGAAAGCGAAGCCAATATCGAGGCGCTCCAATTCCTGCAGGACATGGTGCACGTGCACGGCATCGCGCGTCCGGCTTCGGGCGGCGGGCATCATTCGCCCGATCACTTCATCGATCTGGTCGAAGGGCGGATCGCCTCGCTGTGGATGCCCCAATGGTACATGACGCGTTACCCCGACAACATGAGCAGTCAACTGGCTGACGTCGCCGTGGTTCGTCCCATGCCCGTATTTGAAGAGGGCGGCTATACCACGACCATGGGCGGCGGCACCGGCACTGCGATCACCAACCAGATTGACCCCGACAAGATCGCGCTGGCGGCCGAGTTCCTGGCTTTCGCCAAGCTCACCTATGACGCCAATGTGCTGCTCTGGACGGACTTGGGCTTCGACCCGATGCGCCTGGATGTATACGATGACGATGCGCTGCTGATCACGATGGACGACTTTAGCGGCGAGATGCCGTTCATCCACATCAAAGCCGGCTTGGGCAATGTCGCTCCAGAATTCACCGGTCCCTTCTATCCCGAAATGGCGACCATATTCCAGACGACCGGTCTCTACGATCTGATCGAGAATCAAATGGATCCGGCCGAAGTCCTCGCCAACGCCGCCGAAGAGCTGCGGGCGATGGGCGCCGAATTCTAAGCCGCATCAACTGAGGGCAGGCAGGACTCTACAACCGGCCTGCCCTTCCCGTTTGCTCGTTTCACGATCGCAGCATGTCGACGAGGTCACCGTGCTGAGTATCGTCAGGTTGCCGCGCCAATTGATCGCTGGCTTTTTGCACCACAAAAGAGTGGTTCCCTTTGTGTTTCTTGCGCCCTTCTTAAGCGTCTTTTTGATATTCAAGGTTTATCCCGTTATCCTGGCGATCATCATGAGTTTCCAAAACTTTCAGGGGATCAAGAGCCAGGACTGGGTCGGCTTGACCAACTATGAAAATGTCTTTGAACTGGTGCGCTTCAGCCAGGCGCTCACCAACACAACGGTGTACACCATCGGCACCTTGCTGGTCTTGATTCCCCTGCCGCTGATCCTAGCTGTGCTGCTGGATTCCGGGCGCGTGGTGGCGAGCACGGTCTTCCGCGTGCTGATCTTCCTGCCCGCGCTTACATCACTGGTGGTAGCGGGTACGGTATTCCGGCTGATACTGGCGAAGGACGGTTTCCTCAATCTCTTCCTGGAAGGTACGCTGGGCATCGACCGTCTGCGCTGGTTGGAAGTGTCGGAGCTGGCGCTGCCATCGCTGATACTCATCGCGACCTGGCGCTGGACCGGTATGAACATCCTCTACTTCAATTCCGGTCTGGTCAATATCCCGCAGGAGCTATATGAATCGGCCGCCATAGACGGCGCCAGCCCCTGGCAAATGTTCCTGCGCATCACTTTGCCTATGCTGCGTCCGACGACTTTCTTTGTGGTCGTGCTCAGCATCATTGGCGGCTATCAGGTCTTTGTCGAACCTTTCATCTTGTACGCCGGCGGGGCTGGACCCGGCGACGGCGGCTTGACCCTGGCTCTGCTTATCTACCGCACGGCTTTCACTTCCTTCAATTTCGGCACAGCCGCCGCCATGGGTGTCATTCTGGCCTTGATTATTTTCATCTTCTCACTGATTCAATTCCGCTTCTTCGGCGTCTTCGGAGGAAAAGAGTAAACCTTGACGGCCAGGACTCAATACATCAACCCGGGCAAATTGGGCGCGCGGCGCCAATCCCGCCTGACAAAGTGGCTCATGTTCGCGCTCTTCGTCTGCTTGGCAATTGTCTTCATCTTCCCGCTGTATTGGATGGTCATCAGCTCCCTGCGCCCCGAAGGCCGGATCTTTGTCGACGCCATGGAGATTATCCCGAGCGCCCTGTCATTGGACACCTATCGGCGGCTTTTTGAAGAGGAACCCTACGGCGTCTGGTTCGTCAACTCGATCACGCAGACCGGCGGTTATGCGCTGATGGGCGTCTTCCTCTGCACCACCGGCGGTTACGCCTTGGCGAAATTCCGCTTTCGTTACCGAAATCTGCTATTCGTCTTGATACTCGTCTCGCAGATGATTCCCTTTCACTTGTTGATCGTCTCACTGTTTTTGATGATCATTCAGATGGGCATGGCCGAGACCTATCAGGGGGCAATTGTGCCGCTGGCCGCCTCGCCCATTGGCATCTTCTTCATGCGCCAATACATGCTGGCGATAGATGATGAAATGCTAAACGCGGCGCGCGTTGATGGCGCCAGCGAATACCAGATCTTCTGGCATATCGTCTTGCCAAACGCGCGCCCAGCCATCGCCACTTTGCTCATCCTCTTCTGCATCGATTATTGGAATAACCTGCTGTGGCCCCTCATCGTCTTCCGCAATCCTGACAACTTCCCGCTGGCTGTCGGCATCAAACGGCTCATCGACCAATACAGGCAGCAATATGACCTGACCATGGCAGGCTCGACCTTGGCAACAGTGCCGGTCATCATTCTCTTCTTCTTCTTGCGGCGCCAGATCATGCAGGGCTTGGCCACCACCGGCACCGGCATCAAGTAAGCTTACTGTAAAATCTCCAGCTTTCGCCTTTTCGATGCGCGGCAAGCGCCTCCTCCGCCTAATGAACGCGCGCGACTCCGCTGACGAAACCGATTCAATCTTAGACAAGCGACAAACCGCGTGATATACTCACGCTGTTTCGCTGAAATTATGATCCTGTAGCCTATGTTAACTGGAGCAAAGCGCGGCAAACTTTGGCTGCGCATTCGCCGAAACTGGCAACTCTACGCGCTGCTCTTCCTGCCGCTGGTCTGGTTGGTCGTCTTTCGTTACGCCCCGATGTATGGTGCGCAGATCGCCTTTCGTGATTACTCGCCGGCATTCGGCATTGAGGGCAGCCCCTGGGTCGGTTTGGCGAACTTCGAGCGCTTTTTCAATTCATATTACTTCAAGCCGGTAATCGTCAATACGCTCATCATCAGTTTCTATTCCTTGCTCGCCGGCTTCCCCATTCCGATCATCCTGGCGCTGAGCGTGAACCAAGTAAAAATGCGCCTGTTTCGCAACAGTGTGCAGATGATCACCTACGCGCCGCACTTCATCTCGACGGTCGTGATCGTCGGCATGCTCTTCCAATTCTTGCATCCGCGCGTGGGTTTTATCGCATCGCTGGCCAATCTGTTTGGGATGACGCCGCCGAATTTGATGGGCGACCCCGGCGCCTTCGCTCACATTTTCGTTTGGTCTGGTGTCTGGCAAGAGATGGGCTTTGGCGCCATCATCTATCTCGCCGTCCTTTCCACCATCGACCCCGCCTTGCATGAAGCGGCGGTCGTCGATGGCGCAAGCCGCCTGCAGCGCATTCGCTACATTGACATCCCCGGCTTGCTGCCAACGGCGATGGTCCTGCTCGTTTTGTCCACCGGGCGCGTCTTGGAAGTCGCCTTTGAGAAAGTCTACCTGATGCAGAGCCCACTGAATCTCGGCGTCGCCGAGGTTATCAATACCTATGTCTACCGGGTCGGCTTGCTGAGTCCGATCCTTGATTTCTCTTACTCGACAGCCATCGGCCTGCTCAAGGGCGTCGTGGGATTGCTGCTATTGATCACCGTGAATTATGCCGCGCGCCGCTTGACCGATAACGGCCTCTGGTAGAGGAGCCGCCGATGGCGCAAATGACGAGCTACGAGAGCAACATCAACAAGGTTAACGAATCGGCCGTCGACCGCATATTCATGCTCGGCAACACCGCCTTTCTGCTGATCATCACCGTCATTATCCTGCTGCCCTTGGTGTTCATTGTCGCCGCCTCTTTCAGTTCCGCCGAGGCCGTGATCGCCGGCAAGGTCACCTTGTGGCCCGTCGATTTCAGCCTGCTGGGATACGAAACCATCTTCGAGCACAAGAAAGTTTGGAATGGCTTCGCCAATTCAATCTTCTATACCTTCTTCGGCACCATCTTCAACGTGTCGATGACTATCATTGCCGCGTATCCGCTGTCGCGGCAGGACTTGATTGGGCGGCGCGTCATCACCATCGCCTTCGTCTTCACCATGCTTTTCAGCGGCGGCTTGATTCCCACCTATATGGTCGTGCGCGATCTGGGCTTGCTCAATACGCGCTGGGCAATGATCCTGCCGACCGGCATCGGTCCCTTCAACCTGTTGATCGCGATTACCTTTTTCCGCACGACGATCCCGCCAGAATTAAACGAAGCGGCGCGCATTGACGGCGCCAACGACTTTCGCATTTTCCTAAGCATCATCCTGCCATTGGCTCGCCCAATTATCGCCGTTCTGGCGCTCTTCTACGCCGTCAACACGCATTGGAACACCTATTTTCAAGCGCTGATCTATCTGAAAGACCAAGACCTCTTTCCGCTGCAAATCGTCCTGCGCGAAATCTTGATCCAGAATTCAATCGACGCCTCAATGCTCATTGACATTGAAGATCTGGTCGCGCGCGAAGGATTGCGCGAACTTCTGAAATACTCGCTGATTGTCGTGGCGAGCGTCCCGGTTATGATCCTTTATCCCTTTGTGCAGCGGCATTTCGTCAAAGGCATGACGCTTGGCTCGGTGAAGTAGGCATTCATTATCCGAAAGGAGAAGGGCTATCGATTCTTGACCTTCAACCCGCAACCTCGAAATCAGCCAAAAGAAAGGAAGTGACATGAGTAAGAGAATACTCGCCTTTTTGGCCTTCGCAGTGCTGATGGCGCTGCCCTTGACCGCGTCGGGCCAAGAGATGGTGTCAGGACCCGGCGAATTCCCTATCGTTGAAGAACCGATCACGCTGAATATCCTGATGCTGGGCCACGCCATTGTGGAAGACTTCAACACCAATACTTTCACTGATTGGTATAGCGAGCGCACCGGCATCAATCTCAATTTTGATATCGCGCCGCCCAATGAAGCGCAAGAAGTCCTCAACCTGACCATCGCCAGCGGCGACTTGCCGGATATCATCGTTGGCTTCACCGTCGATCCCTCGGCTCTGGCGCTCTACGGTCCGCAGGGCTTGTTCCTGCCGCTCAGCGGATTAATCGAAGAGCAGGGTCATTTCATCCACGATGTCTTCGCCGGTTCGCCCCAGGTGCGCCCGCTGATCACCTCGCCCGATGGCGAGATCTACGGCCTGCCGCAGGTGAATGAGTGCTACCACTGCTTCTACTCGCAGCGCGCCTGGATCAACTCGGATTGGCTGGCGAATGTCGGCATGGACGTGCCGCAGACGACCGAAGAGTTCGTCGATGTCCTGACGGCTTTCAAAGAGCAGGATGCCAACGGCAATGGCGACCCGAACGATGAGATCCCGCTGGCAGCCGCCACCACTGGCTGGAATGGCAATATCGACGGCTTCTTGATGAACCCCTTCGTCTTGAGCGAATTCGCCGGACAGAATCGATTCTTCGAGCAAAACGACGGCGTGATTTCGCAGAACGTGACCAGCGATGGCTATCGCGAGGGTCTGCGTTACCTGAATCGGCTGTTCTCTGCCGGGCTGTTTGGCGAGGAGAGCTTCACCCAGCCGATGGATCAGATCAAGCAGCAGGTTGAAGGCGGCGACGCGCCCACAATCGGCGTCGTCATCTCCGGCGCGCATCCCAACTTCGCCAATATAGGCGGTGACCGCTGGATTAAATATGTCGCCGTTCCCTCGCTCGAAGGACCTAGCGGCTTGCGCCAGGCGCCCTTCAATCCCTGGGGCGTTGGCTCGGGGCAGTGCACCATCAACAGCCAGACGGAACACCCGGTAGCGGCTTTCAAATGGTGTGATGGCTTGTACGACCGCGAGGCGACCTTGCGCTCCGTTTTCGGCATCCCGCAATGGGAAGCGGCTGAAGGCGAAGAAGGGCAATGGCGCTGGGCGGAAGAAGGCGAACCGGCGCTCGGCGGCGATGAGTTCGAGTCAATCTGGCGCCGGCTTTCCACCTTCGGCACGCTGCAAAATGTCCATTGGGCGCAGCGCGGACCGAGCTACCGTCCCAATCACTTGCGCTTGGGCGAGGTCCGGCGCGAAGACGCGGCCGGCTTGGAAGTGGTGCTGCTTGAGGAGACCCGAGTCGCCTACGAGCCTTACGCGCGCGCTATCGAAGACTTGATTCCGCCGCTGGCGCTGACAAGAGCGCAGGCGGCTGAAGTCACCGAGCTGCGTCTGTCTATCACCGACTTCGTGGCGCAGATGACGGCGGAATTCGTGCTGGGCCGGCAGGATATCGACGCCGGCTGGGGCAACTTCGTCGCCACCGTGGAAGGCATGGGCGTCAACCGGCTGGTCGAAATCTATCAGACGGCTTACGACGCCCAGTATGGCGGGTAGGGATTATTTCTCTTCCCCCACCCTGAATCCCCTACGAAAACTCCCCCTCTCCCCTTGTGGGAGAGGGGGCCGGGGGGTGAGGGG
>WTGC01000046.1 GCA_011523705.1 Chloroflexota bacterium
GCGACTGACGGTTAGTGTCGGCGGTCAGTGTCTACGCGACCTACGCTACCCTGTGTGTCGCCCGTCAAAAGGAATGAAACATGCCAATCGGTGAAGTGACGCAGCAGGTGAAGATCGCCGCCGGCTTGTTCTGGGTTGATTACGCGGTCTTGGGCGCCCAAGTGCGCGAGTTGGAAGCGGCCGGCGTCGACTGGATCCACATCGAGGTCCGCGATGGCAAGTACATGGATTTCGCCATGCCGCGCGGCGGCTACGATATCATTGAAGCAACTTGCAATAGCACCAACCTCGAGGTGGAGGCGCAGCTGCAGATGGTGCGCCCGAGCTTCAGCGTCTTTGATCAATTGGCCGATCTCGGCGTCAGTCTCATCAGCCTGCCGCTGGAAACCACGAACGAAATGATCTTCCAGAACATCACCTACATCAAAGAGAAGCTGGGGCTGAAAGTGGGCGTCTGGGCTTGGCAGGGCGTCCCCGCTGTGGCATTCGAGCAATTCATTCATCCTCATGTTGACATCATCGAATACGAAAGCCGCGCGCCTTTCTGGAAGCGGACCAGCGGCGCGAGCAGCCCGCATACCATCGACCCGATTGTGGTCAAGACCTTGCGCGAGCTGCATCAGATGATCGCCGACGCCGGCTTGCAAGATCGCATCGAGCTGATGGAGGATGGCGGCTTGAACAGCGGCAATGTCGGCGAGTTCATTGCTGCTGGCATGACTGTCGGCGAGTTTTCGTCGCCTCTGCTGAAGGGTCCTGCGGGCAAGCTGAAACCGGGCACGGGCGAGATCAGCGCAGCGGTGCAGCGTCTGCGCGCGGTCATGCGCGAATCCAGCAACGAATACCGAAATGAGATGGGACTGGTCAAGTAATCCGGTTCCGGTTTGATAAAGCCCCCTCCCTAATGCGTTGGGGAGGGGGTTTGGGGGTGGGGTAGACATAGGACAATAGAAATGCCAAAAATCAGAATCGGACTCATCGGTTATGGCGGCATCGGGCGGGTGCACGCGAGCGCCTATCGCGCGATCCCCTTCCATTACGGCTTGCCAGCCGACAGCATCGAGATCGCCGGTGTCGCCACGACTCGACACGAAACGGCGAAGCGCGCCGCTGAGGAAATCGGCTGCCCCTTTTCAACCGCTGACTTCCGCGAACTGCTCGCCCGCGACGATATAGATATGGTCGATATCTGTACGCCCAACAATTCGCATCATGAGATCGTCGTGTCCGCTACTGAAGCGGGTAAGCATATCTATTGCGAGAAGCCGCTGGCGATGAATGCCGCGGAAGCGGGGGGCATGGCGCAGGCGGTGCGCGCTGCGGGACTCAAGGCGCAGGTGACCTTCAATTTTCGCTTCTTCCCGGCGGTGACGCGCGCCAAAGAGTTGGTCGACGCCGGCTTCCTCGGCCGGGTATTTTCGTTCCGAGGGCGCTACCATCGGTCCAGCTACATCGAGGGGGACAAGCCGATGTCCTGGCGGCTCCAGCGCGAGGTCACCGGCGGCGGCGCGCTCTTCGACCTGGGCTCGCACGTTCTCGATCTGCTCTACTACGTGCTGGGCGAATTCGATGCCGTCAATGGCACGCTCGATACGCTGATTCGGGAGCGACCGGCGGCGGCGGGCAGCGCGGAGATGGCGCGCGTCGATGTCGATGACATCGCCTTGCTGCAGGCGCGCACGGCTGCAGGCACGCTGGGCAGTGTCGAGATTTCGCGCATGGGCACCGGCGCCACCAACGACCTGAGTTTTGAGATCTTCGGTCAGCGTGGGGCGATCCGCTTTGACCTGGGCGATCCGGCTTGGCTGCATGTCTATGACACGCGCGACGCGGCCGGACCGCTTGGCGGCGGACGCGGTTTCCGCAAGATCGAGGCGGTCAGCCGCTATGATGGGCAGCGCGCGCCGGATTGGACGATGACGCCTGATTTCATGCGCAGCCACGCCGAATGCCAGTATCAGTTCATCCGCTCGATATGGGAGGACGCGCCGACTTCGCCCTCCTTTGAAGATGGCGCGCACGTACAAAAGATCATGGCGGCGGCCGAACGCTCGTCTGAATTAGGGACCTGGGTGCGGCTTTCGGATGTTTAGTGAATTGGGCGAATCCACCCCATCCCCCCAACCCCCTTCCCGAAGGTCGATGTCTACGTGACCCAGCGAGCTAGGGAAGGGGGAGCGTGTTTGTCGAGAACACAATAGTGCGAGCTTCTCGGCGGTGCAGCTCACGGATTCCCCCATTCCACCTACGAGTCACCCTTCCTCAGTTTACTGGGGAAGGGCCGGGGATGGGGTAAGATTGTGTTGGTTGCCGCCCGTTTTATGTTCCGGACAATCTCTACAGACAGGGACGGCGCTGCGAGAATTAAGCGCGAAGACTAAGAGAGTGAACGGAAACCACTTCGACTTCATCATCATCGGCACCGGCATGGGCGGCGGGGCGCTTGCCTATGCCTTGCGCGAGAGCGGCGCCAGGATCCTCCTGCTCGAACGCGGCGACTTCCTGCCGCAAGAGGCGCAGAACTGGCAGGTCGATGCCATTTTCAAGGAGAATCGCTACAAGCCGGCCGAGAATTGGATTGACTCGTCGGACGGTAGCGGCTTCAAACCAGGCGTGCACTACTTCGTCGGCGGCAACACCAAAGTCTATGGCGCGGCGCTACCTCGGTTCCGCGTCGAGGATTTCGACGCGATCGAGCACGAAGGCGGCACAGCGCCCGCCTGGCCCATCAGTTACGCCGACCTGGAGCCCTATTACAATATCGCCGAAGACCTTTTCTTCGTGCATGGCTGCGCCGGCGACGACCCGAGCGAGCCGCCACGCACGCGACCCTATCCACAACCGGCAGTGCCGCACGAACCCTATATCGCCGCCCTTATCGAGAAGCTGCGCGCGCAGGGTTTGCATCCTTACCCGCTGCCTATGTCGGTTGATCTACGGCCGGGCGGCCGCTGCATCCGCTGCAAAACCTGCGATGGCTTCCCCTGCAAAGTGCGGGCAAAGGGCGACGCCGAGATCTGCCTCTTACGCCCGGCTGTCGCAAGCGGAAATGTCGAGCTTTGGACGAAGGCGACGGCGCTCCGCATTCGTACGGACGCGAGCGGGAAACGAGCAGCCGCTGTCGATGTTGAGCGGAATGGTGAATCGCTATCCGTCTCGGCCGATCGGATCGTCGTATCCTGCGGCGCTGTGAATTCCGCTGCCCTGCTGCTGCGCTCGGCGAACAGCCATCATCCGGACGGACTGGGGAATTCATCCGGCTTGCTGGGCCGCCATTATATGATGCACAACAATACCGCCTTGACCGCCGTCGCCCCGTTCAAGATCAATCCGACTGTCTTCCAAAAGACGATGGCGGTGAACGATTTCTATTTTGGCGATGCGGACTTCAAGTGGCCGATGGGCAATATACAGGCTCTGGGCAAGTTGCAAGCCGGCATGCTGTCCGCGGCGAAACCCTATCTTCCCAAGCCGCTGCTGACGGCAATGGCGAAGCGCAGCATGGACTGGTGGGTGATGTCCGAGGATTTGCCCGATCGGGAAAATCACGTCTTTCTTGGTCCAGCCGGCCAGATAACTGTGCAGTGGAAGCGCAACAACCGCGTCGCCCATCAGCAGCTGATTCAACGGGCGATTCGGATGATGCGGCGCGCCGGCTACAGCCTCGTTTTCACCGAGTCGCTGGGCATCGAGACCAACTCGCATCAGTGCGGCACGGCGCGTTTCGGGCACGACCCGGCGCAGTCAGTGCTCGATCCTTACTGCCGAAGTTATGACGTAGAGAATCTCTATGTCATGGATTCGTCCTTCTTCCCCTCGTCGACGGCGATGAATCCGGCGCTGACCATTTGCGCGCAGGCGCTGCGCGTCGCCGATCACTTGCAAGGGAAGGCGCCCCTTCTAACGGAGTTGCAGCTATGAGCTGCGTCATCGGCATTGACCTCGGCGGCAGCAAGATCGCGCTGGGCTTGGTAAACTCGCGGGACGAGATCATTGCGCGCCGCCGCATCGACACCGAGTCCGACGCGGGCTTGGGGAGTGTCATTGAGCGCATCGCCTTCGAGATTGAGGCGCTGAAGTCGTTGCTGCCGGCCGGGCGGAGGGTCGGAGCAGTCGGTGTGGGCGCGCCGGGACCGGTCGATCATATAAGCGGCGATCTGCTGACTCTGGTCAACCTGCCGGGCATATCCAACAGTCCCTTTCGCCGCGCGCTGCAGGAGCGAACCTCGCTGCCGGTCGCGCTGGATCACGACGCCAAGGTGGCCGCCCTCGGCGAATTTCATTTTGGCGCTGGAATCGGACGCGAGAGCATGATCTACATCGTCATTGGCACGGGCGTCGGCGCCGCCATTATTTATCAGGGGCGGCTGATCTACGGCGAGAGCAACAGCGCTGGCGAGTCTGGTCATATGACCGTCGATCCGAATGGTCATCGCTGCCACTGTGGATCGCGCGGCTGCCTGGAGACCTATACTAGCGGACCGGCGCTGGCGAAACATTATGCCGCCGCTACGGGCGAGATGATCTCCGGCGCCGAAGTCGGCAGACGCGCGCTGGCCGGCGACGAGAATGCGCGGGCGATATTGCGGGCGGCCGGGCGCGCGCTTGGCATCGCCATCGCGTCGCTGGCGATGACGCTGAACATCGAGCTGTTCGTCATCGGCGGAGGCGTCGTGCAAGCGGGCGATCTATTGCTGGAGGCGGCGCGAGCGTCGCTCAGGGACTATTCTTTTCCGGCGGTCTCGGCGCGGATTCAGGTCAGCGCCTCGGTAATGGGCGAGGATGCGCCGCTGCTGGGCGCTGCCTGGCTGGCGCGTCGCCAATTGACCGGGGGCTTCTAGGAGCGGGCGATGTACCTCTACGCCGATCAACTGCCGGAAGGCACGCTGCTGCAGGGCTTTGATATCTGCATTGTCGGGGCGGGCGCAGCCGGCATCGCCATGGCACAGCGCCTGGCGGGCAGCTCGCTGAAAGTGATCTTGCTGGTCAGCGGCTGTCCGGCTGATCGCGGCGTGCCGGACGAAGCGCGTCAGTCGCTCTATCAGGGCACGGTCGGCGAGTTCCTGCGAAAGGTCGATCCCATCTTTCCCCAGCGCTCGCGCCTGAATATGTATGGCGGCACGACGAACCATTTCGGCTTTTGGGCGCGCCCGCTGGACGCGGCCGATATGATGCCGCGGCCCGGCTACCGTGACGCCGGCTGGCTCATCAGCCGGGACGAACTCAAACCCTATTACATCGACGCTCACGCGTTCGGGCGTTTCGGTCCCTTCAATTACGAAGATATGGATTTCTGGCGACGCGTGCTTTACGCGCGCCCCTTCGACTCGCTGCCCGGCGACCAGCTTGAAGGCGCCATCATGCGCGCGCAATATGAAGAGAACCTGCATGATTTTCAAGTACAGTTCCGCGACGAATTGGCGCAGTCAGAGAATGTGACCGTGCTCTTCAATGCCCACCTGCTGACGATCGGAACGGACGCGAACCAGCGGCGCGTCAGCGAATTGAATTGCTCAACCATTGTCGAATCGGCCGACGGAGGGGCTGTGGTCGGCGCCTCATTTCAAGTGCGAGCGCGGACCTACGTTCTGGCTTGCGGAGGCATCGAAAATGTACGCCTGTTGCAACTATCCGGCGGCTTGGGCAATAACCGGCGCGATATGCTGGGGCGCGGCTTCATGGTGCATCCGCTGCTGACCAACGCGGCGCG
>WTGC01000160.1 GCA_011523705.1 Chloroflexota bacterium
GCCTAATGGGGCGGGAGAAATACCTTCATATCGCCACCGACCATTTAATCCAGCCGACTGACGTATACCACATGATTTCGCGCTTCATCGTCAGTGAATACCCTGGCCATTAGGTCAAGAAATCTGACAACGACGCCGATTTCGCTATGCTCGCTTGGGATGAATACGATTCCGGCGTGCTGCGCCCCTTCAGCTGCGAGATCGACATAGTCACTATCCATCGTGCAAAGCACGCGCCCTAGTTCAGTAGCCATTTGCAATTGTACTGGGTCATCCTCGCCCTGAGTTTCAAGGGCTTGCACGGTGATTGTGTCGATGCCGAGGCGATTGAGCTGCCGTGCTATCTCTACATCTACATGCTCGTCGAGATAAAAGCGAAGAGTGTCCTCACTCAAGTGACTTTTCCGTGCGCGCGGCGGGGAAGGCTTTCAATTCTTGCTCCACGGCGGCCATCTTGGCAAAAAGCGCCCTTATGTGCGCAGTACGCTGTTCGTTTGGCGCGTCCATCGCCTCGGACAACGCCGCCCGAAAATTATCATCCTGCAAATACCGCTGCAAGCGCGAGTTGAGCGAGTTCTTGTCAGCAAGCACTTCTTGGGCCATCGCTTCACTTTTGCGTTCATCCTCGCGCATGTCGGCATCAATCTCGGCTTGATTGCAATAGTAATAGGCGAGCGCTGCGTGGACCTGCCCTAACGTAATCTGGAAAGCGTCCGCCATCTGCTCCGGGCTGCGCCCCTGCCACCGCATCGCGCTCACAATATCCAGCACGCGCAAGCTTGTGCCGACGATGCAGGGTCGTCCCCCGCGCACCGCAGGATTGCGATAAATGAGGTTAATACTCTCTATCTTGTTCACACGCGGCTCCCGGCAAACTGCCTTGCGCTACTATCGCCAATTCTATTTTACCAAATGAAATCAAGCGGAGGTCAAACGGAGACCGTCCGCCGCTCCTCAACCACAACAGTCCCTGCCATCTTGTCGTGCCAGGTCTGCTTCTCGGCGTCGAAGAGCGCCCAGAGATAGCCGAGCAGGAAGATCTGCGAGATCATATAACCGAAGACGTTGCGCAGCAGGGCATCGAGTATCGTGATGCGGCCGCCGCGCTTCTTGACCACGCGCAGGCGCAGCATTAGCTTTCCCAGCGTTTGCCCGTTAAATGAGACCATGAGCGCAACGTTGTAAATGGCGCTGATCACCAGGTTCACTGTCAGCGTGCTGGACTGAAAGTTGGAAAAGGCTTCGGACACGGCGGCCTGGTCGGCGCTGGCCATGGCCGTGTCCAGCGGCGCCAGCGCTCCGCCCGCGACCAGAAGCAGCACCGTTGCAATGGCGATCAGAAAACCGTCGATCACGATTGCCAGCCAGCGCTTGCCGATTGACGCCAGGCGAACCTCGGGCTGCGCTGCGGCAGGCGCTTCCGCCGGCTCGACCGTGAGCGCCGGTTCCGGTTTCTCCTTCGGCGCGAATACGCCCAGCTCCGCGGCCGCTGGCTGATAATCTGGGTCCAACTCCAGCGCCTTGCGCAAGTAGCTGACGCGATCGCCTTCGGTTCGCGCTGCTTGCGCCGCCAGGTAATAGGCGGCCGCGCTGGGGGATTCCTTCAACTCTTCTTTCAGCAGCGCGCGCGCTTCGTCCCTTTGGAAAGCGTCAAGCGCTTCTTGAATTGCCGCCAATCTGTCGGTCATGCCGCCGCCTTGTCCTTCAAGCCGTTTATCGGCAATGATACTTGATTTTGCCGCCCTTGTGTTATGATATGGCGCAGTCTGCCGAAGCCTCTCGGCAATGGATTGGCGCGGGGATCAAATTGAGCGCGATTGATACGAGCGACCTGCGTCAAAAGATTGGCGCCAGCAAAGCCGGGCGGCGCTTCATCGCCCAAATGCGTTATTACAACGAGGGCGATTTCAGGCGCTTGCGTGGCTTCATGCGCAGCGGCTATTACGATCTCGTCTTGATGGAGAACCCGGTCGATCGGCGCCTGCTTGATCTCAAGGCGACGCGCCGGCTCCACGGGCGCTTGAAGGTGGCGGCGGTGGAATGCGCCGAGGACTACGGCATCCAGTTGATCATGCAAGGCGAGAAGGGCGGCGCGCGGCTGCGGCTGCAAATGAAGGTCAACGAAAGCTATCCGCACCAGATTACCCAGTATTCGCTGGAGCCGGTTGATGGCAGCCGAGAAGACTGAAATGGCTGCTGACATGGAATCCGTACTGCCGCGCCTCAGGATCAACACGGAACTGGCGACGCGCGTCCTCACCGGATTCATCCGCGACAGCATCACCAAAGCGGGCATGACGCGGGCCGTCATCGGCTTGTCCGGCGGCATCGACTCAGCGGTATCGGCGTATCTGGCGGCGAAGGCCCTGGGCGCGGAAAATGTGCTGGCGTTGCGCATGCCATACACGACGTCATCGGCAGCGAGCCTCAGCGATGCAGAAGCGGTGATTGAAGATCTGGACCTGCCGAATCTGTCTTTGCCCATCAGCGACATGGCCGACCCCCTGATCGAGCGCTTTCCCGATATGAGCCGGCTGCGCAAGGGCAACATCATGGCGCGCCTGCGCATGATCATGCTCTATGATCAGTCGATGGCTTGGGGCGGCTTGGTCATGGGCACGAGCAACAAGACGGAATTCCTGCTCGGTTACAGCACGATTTATGGCGACAGCGGCGTCGCCCTGCATCCAATCGCCGACTTGTACAAGTTCCAGGTGCGGCAGATGGCGCGGCATTTAAGGGCGCCCGCCTCCATCATCGACAAGGCGCCTTCGGCCGATCTGTGGGTGGGGCAAACGGATGAGGATGAACTGGGCTTCACCTACGACGAAGCTGATCAGGTCCTCTTCCTGCTGGTCGATGAGCGCTACACCGTTGATGAGGCGGCTGCCGAAGGCTTTGACCGTGATTTCGTTGTCCAGATCTGGGAACGGGTCAAAGCCAATCACTACAAGCGCACGATGCCCAATATCGCCAAGCTCAGCAAGCGCAGCATCGGGCATGACTTCCTTTATTTGCGCGATTACACCGGGCGCGCCGGGCGGGTGTAGGGGCTAGACTGTGTATCGCCCTTGCTACATCCCATTGACCTTGGTCGGGCTGATTTTGTAGATGACGCGCTGTTCTTGCCCCTTGCCCTCGGGATTGAACGAGTAGTAGTCATCATTGCCGGCATAAATGCCGGAGAGCTTGTTGATATGCGCCACCGCCGCGTCCGTCTCATCGAATTCGACCACTTCGCCGCGAATCTCCACCCAGTGGAAATCATTCTGGGGATCGAGGATCATCACGGTCACCTTGGGATTGGCGCGGATGTTGCGGTCTTTGCGCCGCCCGACCGCTGAATTGATCCAGACTTGTTCGCCCTCGAGGCTGGCCCAGACCGGCGTCACTTGCGGCTGGCCATCGGGATTGCTGGTGGCGAAAGCGACCACAATCGGCCGTTCGAGCAGGTCTCTTACATTTTCGGGAATGGCTGCGGGCATTATTCTGTTCTCCTTATTGCTATTGATAGTGATTGATTAGCGGCTGGGAATCCCGCTCGGGTCGGCCTCATCGTCGTGCGCTGCCGCGTTGTTGGGGAAGTCCACCTGAATTTCCGGATCTCCGGCGACAGGGGCGCCCGTTTCGATCTGATGGTGATAAAACAGCCCGGCTAACAGCTGCGCCATATCATCGCGCAGGCGCGTCTTGAACTCGCGTTTGCTTTCGCCCGAGAGCTGGCCATTGAGTGCAAAGCTATATTGTTCCGGCACATGCTCGCCGACTTGACCAAACTCCGGCTCCCATTGGTCGATGAGATGCCAGGCGCCGTCAAGAAATTGATACAGTTCAAACTGAATGCGAACCTGTTCAGTGACGCCTTCGAAACGGATGTCCAGCGCCAGCGGCAGCATCATATTCTGCTTTTCCACGGGAGCAAGCGCGTGCTTAGTCATGCGTTTCGCAATTGGCGTGATCGCCTTGAGCAGCTCATGATTGGCATATTTCGGCGCGCGGCGCAGGACACGGTTGAGCTGGTTGATCGTCTTGCGCGCCATCAGCGCTTCCGTACGACTGATGCGCCCGTAGACATCATATTGCACCGTGCGCATCGCCTTCACCTTCCAGCCGCCGAGTACGACGCCGCGCTTATCCAGCAGCCGCTTGATGACCGAAACCTGGTCCGGAGCGCTTGGCTTGGGGATAGCGCTGTTCTGCGCGTGGAACTGCCAGCTTTGGCGGCGCCCCGGGGCGGAGTTGGGGTCGTGCCAATTGTTCACCGCGTAAGGCGGCTGCCAGACATCGAATCGAGGCGGGCGGCGAAATATCAGACGCAATATCAGGCTCAGCAGCCAAAGGCAGAATAGCGCGACCGCCAACAGACCGACGACGCGCAGGATTTCGCCGCCGGAATAACGGCTGTCATTTAACTGGATCCCGTCATCAAGGAAGTTGAGGCCCAAATTGACGATGGGGATAAAGACTTGGTAGCTTGCTCCCGCCGGGCGGTCCGCTTCAGAGGCGTAGTT
Organism: Chloroflexota bacterium; assembly: GCA_011523705.1. Lineage (GTDB taxonomy): Bacteria > Chloroflexota > Anaerolineae > Aggregatilineales > Phototrophicaceae > UBA6055. The sequence continues at coordinate 4,512 of WTGC01000160.1, forward strand.
GTCGCCGCTGGTTTCGGCTGCCGAGCGATCGATGTGAAAGAGTTGCGAATTGTCGCGCGCGACCGGGCTATTCGCCAATTCGAACGCATCAATACCGGCTTCTATCTTGAATGAGATGATGCCATCGGCGCCTAAGTCCGCCAGCGACAGCTGAATCGCGAAGTTCCGCGCTTGATTGGCGCCCAGCGGAGGCAGTGGCTCAATCGACTGCACGCGCCCGCTCTGATATTCGCTGATGACGATCTGGGAGGGCTCGCTGGCGTCGCCGCCCTGATTGCTGATGGTGAATGAGACGACGGCGACGGCGCCATCCTGGCTGTAAGTGACGCGAGGCGGCGCAATCGAATAATCGCGCGGATTCGCCTGGGCGGACCCGAAAAGCGGCAAGAGCCATAGAAAAATGAGCAACGCGAAAAACGCCATAGCGCGCGGGTCGAAAGCGTCTGAATTGCCGGTCAAGCGATGATGTTGCCGCTTCTTCATTACAGCCATACTATAATATTGAAAGGTTGCTTTTCCAAGTCTGCTGGCGGCCCAGCGCGCTTGCAAAAGCAAGTGCCCGGAGCATCGCGCCATGTTGAACGCGCCAGCGCACCTCGATGACGCATTCGGCGGGATCGCTGGCATTGCGCTGCTGCAGAGCGATGATTGAAGGACCCTTTCATGCCAGAATCTTGAAACTAGGCGGCGCCCCGCCGGGAAACGGAAACAGATGAAATCGCCTAGCAATCGCCAGATAGACGCGCTCATCCGTGACCTGTCGGCTGCGCAATTGGCGGACGACGCCTTCAACCAATATGGGCCGGACGATGTGAACAACGCGATTCGCCGGTCGAATTTGCGACTTTATCTTCGCGCGATGGCAGCGCGGCACCCGCAAACGCTGCTGGTGATGGAAGCGCCCGGTTATCGCGGCTGCCGCCTCACCGGCATTCCTGTGACCAGCCGCAAAGTCTTGCTTGAGGGCGTCCCCGCGCTCAAACTGTTCGGTCGCGAGGCCGGCTTCCGCGATGTCGCCGATGCTGGCTTCGAGCGCATTTATGGCGAGCAGTCGGCGACCATCGTCTGGAGCGCGCTTGCGGATTTGGGCGCGCTGCCGGTCATTTGGAATACCTTTCCCTTTCATCCGCATCAAGCGCTGAAAGGCGACAGCAATCGCAAACCGCGCATCGCAGAAATTGTCCTGGGCGCCGAATTCCTCGGTCGCTTGCTGGCGATTTGGGAATTCGAGCAAGTGCTCGCGGTGGGCAATGTCGCCTATGAGACGCTGCAGTTGCTGACGCTGGACTGTGCGAAACTGCGGCACCCTGCTCACGGTGGCAAGCGCGACTTCGTCGCCGGACTACGTTCCACCCTGTCAGTCAGCGCTTGAGGGGGAGACTGGGTCGGAAACCGTTTCAGTTTCCGCGGCCGCGTCCTCATCCGCCTGAACAGTTTTTTCATTCGTAGCAACAGTATCTTCATCGGCCGCCGGCTGTGGCGTGCTGCCGCCTGCTTCTTCGTAGACATCCGCAAATAGCAACTGGAACGCGTCTGCGGGGAGGCGATGAAGCTCTTTTCCCGCTTCCTGCCCGGCGTCTGACATCAATGCTTCGGTCTGTGCGTCGGTCGATTCAAAGTAGAGTTCGAGTATGCGGTAGATTTCGGGGGCGCCTTGCGGGCTGCCGGTGACATGCACAACCTGACGCCGCCGTATATTGGGCATACGCTCGACGAGCGCCAGGAAATCCTGATAGATGTTTTCGAAGCGCTCGGCGTCTTCCGGCGGTCCGAAGAGGATCATAAATTTGATCATTGCGCGCGGGCATTTCATTGCGCTGTCATCGCTGCATAAGATACGAGACATCCTCTTGATGTGCAAGGGGATGAACGCATTGACCGGCAGCATATAACTGGGGCGCTTGTTTCGCAAATCCCATCGCTGTGGTAAATTCTCTGTACAATCGCTCGCGCGACGTGAAAGACAGGATCATGCCATGCCCCACTTGAATGAAGTTGGACGCCTGCCCATTCCATCCGACAATTGCGCCATCGCCATCCGCGATTTGCCCGCGGGCACGCCGGTGGATTACGCCGACGCGAGTTTCCGCCTGTCCCACCACGTGCTGGAGGGGCATCGTTTCGCCGTCCGCGAGATTGAGCGGGGCGAAGAGCTGACATCTTGGGGGCAGCGCTTTGGCATCGCCGCTTGCGATATCGCGGCGGGCGAGTATGTCATCAACGAGGGGGTTCAGGTGGAGTTGTCGCGGCGCGATTTGGACTTTCCCATTCCGCGGCAGCCGAACTTCGACAACCGGATTACGGCTTATGAATTTGACGAATCCGCTTTCCGCCCGTCGCCAGCGCTGCCTCGCCACCGCGATATGCGTTTTTTCGAGGGTTATGCCCGGGGCGGCGGCCGCGGCGTCGGCACGCGAAATACGATCGTCGTGCTGGGCACATCGTCCCTGGTCGCGGGCTTCGTCCGCACCTTGACGCAGTTGACGGTGAGCCTGGCGGATGAGTACGACAATGTCGATGGCATCGTTCCAATCGCGCACACCGAAGGCGGGCATCGCGATCCGAACAACCGTGAAGTGCTGCTGCGGACGCTGGCTGGCTTCGTGACGCATCCTAATGTGGGCGCAGTGGCGGCGATTGATTTTGGGGGCGAGGCCGTCACTAATGCCGACCTGCGGGATTATCTGATCAAGCATGATTATCCGCTCGCCGATGTCACCCACTGTTTCCATTCCTTATCGACCAGTTTTGAAGAGAACGTGGCTTGGTTCAAGGATCTCTTGGTGGAATGGCTGCCGCAGGTGAACAGCGTCGAGCGCAGCCCGCAGCCCTTGAGCGCGCTCAAGATCGCTCTGCAATGCGGCGGCTCCGATGCCTTTTCCGGCATCAGCGGCAATCCACTGGCCGCTTGGGTGGCGAAAGAAGTGATCCATTATGGCGGCTCGGCGAACCTGGCGGAGACGGACGAGCTCATCGGCTCGGAGGCTTATTTGCTGGACAAGGTCGAGCAAGTCGAGAGCGCGCGCACGTTCCTCCACATGGTCGAGCGTTTTAAGGAGCGAGTCGGCTGGCATGGCGAGACGGCGGAAGGCAACCCCTCCGGCGGCAACAAATATCGCGGACTCTACAATATCTATCTGAAGTCGCTGGGAGCGGCGGCAAAACGCCATCCCGATGTGCCGGTGCATGATGTGATCGATTACGGTCAGCCGATGACCAGCGGCGGCTTCTACTTTATGGATAGCCCGGGCAACGACCTGGAAAGCATCGCCGGGCAGGTGGCCAGCGGCAGCAATATGATTTTCTTCATCACCGGCAATGGCTCGATCACCAATTTTCCCTTTGTGCCCACCATCAAATACGTGACGACGACGGCGCGTTTCAATCTGCTGCGGCATGATATGGATGTCAACGCCGGCGAGTATCTTGACGGCCGCCCGCTTGACGAGTTGGGTGCGCGCGCCCTGGACTTGACGGTGGACGTGGCCGGGGGCCAGCCCTCCGCCGGCGAAAAAGCCGGGCATTATCAGGTGCAGATCTGGCGCGACTGGCAGCAGACCAAGCCGGCCAATGTCACCTTGCTGGCGAAAAGAAGCTATTCGGGCGAGCCGATCGCGATCCCCAATGATGTCGCTGTGCCACCAGTGCGAATCTCCGCCTACGAGGTTGATGGCGAATGGACGACCGAGCGGATTGGCTTAATCATGCCGACCAGTTTGTGCTCGGGGCAGATCGCAAAGATGACGACCGATACGCTCAACGCGCAAGGATTGGGTCAAGCGACCGGGCTGTCCCGTTTCGTCACCCTGGTGCATACGGAGGGCTGCGGCGGCAATGTCGTGCCGGAATACAAAGATATGCAGATCGGATACTTGCAGCACCCCAAGCTGCGTCACGCGCTGCTGCTGGAGCACGGCTGCGAAATCACGCACAACAGCTATTTCCGGACGCTGATGGCCGAGCGGGGCTTGGATCCGGAGGCATTTGGCTGGGCGAGCATTCAATTGGATGGCGGCATTGACGCGGTCATGCGCAAGATCGTCGGTTGGTTCGGCGATCGGCTGCGCGATGACGCGCCGCCGCGCAAGTCCATTGCGGGCTGGGAAGCGCTTCGCCTGGGCTTGCTATCCCAAGGCCAGGTTCCCGCCGATATTGCCTCTGGACTGGCGACAATGTGCACGATGATCGTCGCCGGCGGCGGCACGGTGGTCGCATCGGATAAGGACGCCCTGTTCGACGGTCCTTTTGCCGCCCAGCTCGGTCTGAGCGCAGGCGCGGAAGCGACATTGGGCTATGGTCAACGAGCGAAGCGGACCGGCTTCCACATCATGGCAAATCCGCGGGGGCATTGGGGCGAAACGCTGGCCGGGCTGGGCGCGAGCGGCGTCGAGGTCATGCTGGGTTATGTCGAAGGCGCCTTGCTGGCCGGGCATCCGCTCGTGCCGGTGCTTCAAGTGAGCGCTGGCGCGTCATCACCTGCTGACCTGGATGGCGTGCTGCTGCCAGGCGATGATGTCGCCGCGCGCCTGCTTGATCTGCTGGTTTCAACGCTCTCGGGCGAGCATACACCCAGACATCAGGAGGTTGGCAACCACGATTTCCAGGTGACCCGCGGCCTGCTAGGGGTCTCTTTCTAGGCGGCCGCTTTTGAACCGTCGACCGATCAGCCGCGCCGGAGGGCGAGGTCGCGCCAGAAGGTCACGATGCGCTCGATAAGAATCGCCTCGGTGATGGTGGTCGCGTCGAATTCGACGATGTTCTCGACCTCGCGGATGCGCCATTCGCGCTGCAGTTCGCCGATAGCGAGCGAACGTTCAACCGGGTCGTGATAGCGCGCGCCCAGCGTGAGGTGGATGCGGCGCAGGATCGAATCCAGCGACGCCACCAGACAAACGATGACGCCGTTGCGCTGTAATTCCGCCAGATGCCCGCTGTTGAGCAGGGTATTGCCGGAGACGCGAATCAGGGCGCGGCGATGAAGGACGATCTGATCCATGACCTGCGTTTCGATCGCTTTCAGGCGGCGTTCGCCATAGAGCTGGCGAATGCCCTCGATGGTATCGCCGAGCTGATCTTCAATCTCTCGCTCGACATCAATCATCTGCAAGCCCAGCCGCAGCGCCAGTTGCTGCGATATCCTGGGTCGATTGGGTTCGAGATAACCGGTGACGATCAGGTTGAGATCGCCATGAAGGGGGAGATCACGCGTTACCATTGCGCCAGCCGGGGTACCACTCGTCCAGGATTGCCGGCAAAGCCTCCATCGAGCGCAGACGCGGCTCATATGCGGTGAATGTGCCTTGCGCTTCCAATCGGCTGGTGACGCGCAGAACGGCTTTCATGCCCACGGAAAGCGCGCCGGCGATATCCGCCTCCGGGCTATCGCCGATGAAGACGGTCTCATCCGGCGCCGTGCCCATCCGTTCCAGCGCGCAGTTGAAAATCCGCTGATCGGGCTTGAGATAGCCGGCGTCCGCGGCCGAAAGTCGACAATCGGGGAAATAGTCAATCAGACCGTGCCGTTCCAGCTCGGCGTCGCGCATCGCCATCGGCTGCGAGGCGTTGGTGACGATGCCCAGCTTGACGCCGGCCAACTGCAGGGTTCGTAGCATCGGCGGCACATCGGGGAAGACGACCGTGCCTGGCACAACGTTCCAATCATAAGCGCGAATGACATCAGCAAGATCCAGACGGTCGGTCGCCACGCCCAGCGCTTCCAGCGTATCCATGAGAATGCTGGGCATGTGCGGGGCGCGCAAGGTCACCCGCGCCTCAGACCAAGCCGCTCTCGTACGCTGTAGATAGGATTCCAGGAGCGTGTCTGCCGTGAGCCAATAAGCGCGCGTCTGGCGGAAGACGTGTTCTTTTACGCGCGACAGGCGCGCCGATTCGATTTCCCGCCAGCCAAGTTGAACACCGCTCCAGTCGACCAGGGTGTCGTCGAAGTCGAACAGGGCGCCCTTGAGTTGCGTGGCCACGCTCGCCTAGCCCCCGGCGCTTTTGGCGGCGCGTTTCGCCTTGCGTTCGAGCGCGCGGCGGCGCCGTTCTTCACGCTTGGCTTCGTCTTCATTCCAGGGCGTTGGCCCGTCCGAGGGCGGTGGCGCGGCCGCTTTGACTGTCGCCGGTTCGGGCGTGGCGGCTGCCTCGGCGGTGGGCTCGGCTTGGGCCGCGGCTGGCTCGGGCAAGGCGACATCATAGGCGAAGGACTCAATCGCGGCGCGGGCGGCGTCTTCGTAGTGGTAGAAGGACTCCGCCTGGACCGCGTCTTTCATACGCCAGACCAGCGCGGTCGCTTCCAGGCCGCTTTCGAGGCTTTCGTGCCGCGGCTGCCAGGCGAAGCGCTCTCTGAGCTGGCTGCTGTCGATGACAATCTCGCGCGCCATCAGCTTATCGCCCAAGGACTGCTCGCGCAGCATGGAGAGGAATCCGCCGGTTGCAAAGCGCGGTTCACTCAGGCCGAGCGCATGGCTGAGCGCGGCGCTGAATTCGTCAGGACTGGCCGCTGCATTGGCGGCGGCGTTTATCATCGCAATGCCATCCGGTTCGGAATCGGATTCCAGAAGAGATGCAATCGCCGAAGCCAAATCGTCTTCGTGGATCCAGGACGCGGGCTGGCTGCCGGGTGTGAGGCGCCGCGAGCCCTTTATGGCTTCTGCGAGCGCGGCCGTATCGGCGCTGTTGCCGCCGTAGATATAGCCGCTGCGGATGATGTAGCCATTTAAGCCGCTCTCGCGCGCGAATGCCTCGGCCGCCAGCATCGGCGCGTAATCCCGGTCATGCGTGTCATGGTCGCCTTCTTTGGCGGCGCGGTGCCCCGCTTCATAAAGATAGCCGAAGCTGAGCGATATAAGGGACTTCACCCGATGCAGTTTCGCCGCCTCAATTACCGCCGCGCTGTATTGGACGAGCTGATCCGCGCAGCGGGCGTATTCGGCGCCGGCATGGGGCGCGCCGCCGAAGAACTGCGGACCGGCATGGACCACGGCATCGGCCTTCGTCATCTGCAAGATGCTCAGGATTTCGCTGGCGCGTGCCAGATCGGGGAAGACGGGCAGCGCGCCCGCTATACGCACAGCCAAGGCGCCATCGGCATCGCAGGCGGTCGCCGCGACTTTGTGCCCGCGCCGCAGCAAGGCGCGCGCCGTCGCCAATCCAGCGCCTTCCGCGCCGCCAGTCACCAAAATGTTCATTGCTTGCGTCGCTTCTGCCATCGCTTCATCTCTCTCAGGCTGGGATAACTGCCGCCATTATGCCACAAGTTGGTATTGTATGGCACCGGACTCTTGGTTTCTTGATTGCAGCGCGCGCTGACTTTGCGCATGGGCCCGCATCAATGCCAAAGGAAATAACTCACGCCTCTCGCCATGACGGTCTTTGTCGAGCCATCATGGTGGCCGCAACTGCGGTCGCCACCAATGGATGTGACGACATCGCAACGCGCGAGCTAATCGGACGTATATTAATCAGGTCAGCGCCGAGGAGGGATGTATGTCGCGCAAACCCAAGGGAAATACACGCCGTTGGTTGACAGCCTCGAATCTCTTAGTGGCGCATGTGGTCTTTCATGTCATCTTTGTTTTTGGATATTGGTTTTCGGTTATAGCGAGTCTGAGTTTTTCAGGTGTCGACTTCCTAGAAAATCATCTGCTTGCATTCTTGACAGACGCAGCTTCCAATCATCTTGCGTTGCTGCTTATCCTCATCATTCATGCGATTGTCTTTGTCGCCAATCGGTGGCGGAAGCAAAGACAGCAAGGCGGCGAAATCAGGCAATATAATGAAGAGCTCGGCCGCTTGACTGCCGAAGAAAAACTGGAGCTGCTGCTGGATGAGGTGGTCGAATTGCGCGAAGCTTTACATGATCGCGAAGTCGTCAATCAAACGCGCAATCCCGATTTGGCCGCGCAGCGTCTGCGTGAACGCGATCAAGAAGCAGAAAACGAGATGATCCTCCATGAAGAATACCAAGTAGAGAAGGCGATAAAGGGATTGTGACGAGCGAATCTCCGACAAGCTGGATTTGGGCGGACGAGGCTCGCGGCGGCGTCAAGGGCGCGCGCTTGAAGCCGGCCGAGGGACTTTTCGATTGGGTTGATCAGCCGGGCTGCGTTTGCAGCGATGCCATTGCCAGCCAGACAATCATGGACTTCCGCGAGAAGGGACCGTTGGAAACGCCGCCGGCTGACGTCTTGGAAGAGATGCGTGGCGCAATCCGCGCAGCGCCGTCTATTGACAGTCCGCGCGGTCGGGGTTAGAATAGCGCGTCACAGGGGCCTGTAGCTCAGTTGGGAGAGCGCCACAATGGCATTGTGGAAGTCAGGGGTTCGAGTCCCCTCAGGTCCACAGGAGAGCGCAAGATCTTTAGCGGTCGCGTGAAAGGTCGGTTCCGTGGCGAAACACAAACGCAGCGTCTGGGACGAATTGCTGGAGTTGGGTCGGCGGATTCTGAAAGAGATTGACGACTTGCTTGATCCGAAAGCGCCGCAACAACAACAGCCAGCGCGCGTCCCAGTTCCGGCCAGCAAACGGCGGCGGGATTACGACCACGAATAGCTTTCCGCGATGGCAGTGTGTCTTGGAGCGCAGTTCAAATGGACTGCGTTTTTGTATTCTTGTTGCCCGTACTTAACCCAATTGCTTGCACAGGGCGACAATTGCTGACATCATTTATGAGTTGGCGGCAAGGAGACCTACAATGCCAGAATTCTCGATTTTCGATGGCCACAACGATACGCTTCTGCGTTTCTATCAGAATGATGATGTTAATTACATTGATTTCCTGAGCGAGATGGACGGGGGCCATATCGACCTGGTTCGCGCTCGTCGCGGCGGATTCGCCGGCGGGTTTTTCGCCGTCTACGTGCCTAATCCCGAGCGCCGCATCGACCCCGACAGCATGCCCGATACCTCCGAGCCCTATGTGTCGCCGGCCGTCGATTTCGTCTTCTCGCAGGGCGTCGCGCTGCGGATGATGTCCGATCTTTTCAAGCTGGAGGCGGCATCCGACGGGCAGATAAAGGTGGTTCGCAGCGCCGCAGAATTGGGGAGCTGTATAGAAAATGGCGTCTTCGCGGCGATTCTTCACTTTGAAGGGGCGGAACCCATCGACGAAGACCTCAACGCCTTGGAGGTCTTTTATCGCGCCGGGCTGAGGTCGTTGGGCATCGTCTGGAGCCGACCGACTATCTTCGCGCACGGCGTGCCCATCGCCTTCCCCTCGTCACCCGATATCGGTCCCGGCTTGACCGACGCCGGGAAGCGGCTGGTGCGGCGCTGCAACGAGCTGGGCATCCTGATCGACCTGTCGCACATGAACGAGAAAGGCTTCTGGGATGTGGCTGCGCTGAGCGATGCGCCGCTGGTCGCCACCCATTCCAACGTCCATGCTCTCTGCCCGATATCGCGCAATTTGACCGACAAGCAATTGGACGCGATCAAAGCCTCGGACGGGATGGTGGGCTTGAACTTCGCGACCGGCTTCCTCAACGAAGATGGCTCCTGGGACGCCGATCGCCCGCTGGATGTGATGGTGCGGCATCTCGATTATTTGGTGGAGCGGCTGGGCGAAACCCGCGTTGGCTTAGGCTCGGATTATGATGGCGCGCGCGTGCCGGAAGCTGTCGGCGATGTCTCCAAGCTGCCCAACCTGACCGCGGCGCTGGGTGCGGCCGGCTATAATGACGCGCTGCTGCACAAGCTGACGCATCAGAATTGGCTGCGGGTCTTGCGGAAGACCTGGGGCGGTTAACCCCCTCAATCCCCCCATAGCAATGGGGGGAAGCTTGTCTCGCCTACGCGAAATACCTTGGGTCAAGCCGGGTTTGGCTCCCCCTTCCATAGCTCGCTGGGGAAGGGGGTTGGGGGGATGGGGTTGTCCGCCCACATCCGCCGTTTACAGACTCGGCTATGTATGTTATGGTCTGTTTCAGTCGAGACGAAAGCAAGCATGAGATGAAAGCAATAGCGACTTCGGGTTTCGGGGTGACCCGCTCTTTCCTTATGTAGGACCTAAGGTCCGTGTGCTTTGTACCGCTCCTCGTCAAGAGCCCTCTTCGAAATTGACAATTCAGGCGAGTGACAAGAGCTTGCGCCGCAAGCGGCAGTTTACGTTGTGGCGCTTGGGCGAAACATACTTGTCTCGCCCCTATGAGTTTAGCTGGTGGCAAGCGGGCGACCCACTGGGTCGCCCCTACAAGACGTATCAATTGCTGATGATTGACGAGCAATTTGGAGGATTCGAGAAAGCCAATGACTGAGACCTATCAACCGCATGCGATCGAAGTGAAGTGGCAGCAGCGCTGGGAAGAAAGCCAGCTCTATCGCTCGAAAGTGGACTGGAGCAAGCCCAAGCATTATGCGCTGACGATGTTGCCCTATCCGTCGGGCGACTTGCATATCGGCCACTGGTTCGCCATGACGCCGTCGGACGCGCGCGCCCGCTGGATGCGCATGAAGGGCTACAATGTGCTCTTCCCGATGGGCTTCGACGCCTTTGGTCTGCCGGCCGAGCAGGCGGCCATCTCGCGCAACATCCACCCCTGGAAGTGGACCTACACCAATATCGAACGCATGCGCGAGCAGCTGCGCAGCATGGGCGCCATGTTTGATTGGGAGCGCGAAGCCATCTCCTGCACCCCGGAGTACTACAGGTGGTCGGAGTGGTTCTTCAAGAAATTCTACGAGAATGGCGTGGCTTACCGCGGCTCGGCGCTGGTGAATTGGTCCGAGACTTTGCAGACTGTTCTGGCGAACGAGCAGGTCATTGATGGCAAGGACGAACGCACCGGACAACCGGTCGTGCACAAGATGATGGAGCAATGGTTCTTCGCCATCACCAAGTACGCCGATGAACTGCTGGACTTCGCGCCGCTGGATTGGCCCGAATCCATCAAGATCATGCAGACGAATTGGATCGGCCGCAGCGAAGGCGCGCGCGCTACCTTCCATACCGTTGAAGGCGGGCATCCGATCGAGATCTACACAACCCGGCCGGACACGCTCTGGGGCGCGACCTTCATGGTGCTGGCGCCGGAGCATGACCTTGTCGACAAAATCACGACGGACGAGCGGCGCGCGGCGGTCGAGACTTACATCGAGCAGACGGCGCTGGAGACCGAAATCGAGCGCATGGTCGAAGATCGCGACAAGACCGGTGTCTTCACAGGCGCTTACGCCATCAACCCGGTCAATGATGAGCGCATCCCGATCTGGATCGCCGATTACGTGATGATCACCTATGGGACGGGCGCGATCATGGCGGTGCCGGCGCATGATCAGCGCGATTTCGAATTCGCCCGCGCCCACGGTCTGCAAGTCCGCGTGGTGATTCAGCCGCGTGACAGGGAAGAGCCGCTGGACGGCGACACGATGAGCGAAGCCTACGATGGTCCTGGTACCATGGTCAATTCCGATGCGATGGATGGCAGCGAGAGCACCTGGGCGAAAGGACGGAAGAACCCGGCGATCAACAGCGTTATCGACTGGCTGGAAGCAACCGGCAAAGGCGAGGAAGCGGTCAATTATCGACTGCGCGATTGGCTGATCAGCCGGCAGCGCTATTGGGGCGGACCGATCCCGATGATGTACGACGGGGACGAAATTATTCCAGTGCCCGATGATGACCTGCCTGTGGAATTGCCGGAAGATGTCGATTTCCTGCCGACGGGCCGCAGTCCGCTGACCTACCACGAGCCCTTCTTCAAAGTCGATGAGACGCGCCGCCGCGAGACCGATACGCTGGATACCTTCATGTGTTCTTCCTGGTATCAGTTGCGCTATCTGTCGCCGGAATGTGACACGGCGCCATTTGACGCCGAGGAAGCGGCTTACTGGCTGCCGGTCGATGTGTATACCGGCGGCGCCGAGCACGCGGTGATGCACTTGCTGTACACGCGTTTCTTCACCAAGGTGCTGCGTGATATCGGCGTATTCGACGATGCGGCTGAAGCCATGCGCCGGCATGGGCGCGACCCGGAGAGGCTCTTTGATGAACCGATGACGGTGCTGCGCAACCAGGGGCAGGTGCTGGGTGGCGAGCGGCAGGGCGATTTCGTTTTGTGCAGCGGATCGCAGGCCGGCGGCAAATTGCTGGCGGAGCGGGTTGAGGTTGCCGATTGGAATCAGGTGCCGGCCGGCTTCGATGGCGTATTCGGCGAGATCGCCCATCGCACCGAGAATGTCTTGCACGTGGATATGGCCGGCATCACGCAATTCGTCGAGGTAATGCCTGACGCCGAAATCATCATTCCCGATATCGCCGGTGAGAACAACGTCAATCAATTGCGGCATCACCTGGATATCCAGCGCATGTCGAAGAGCAAGGGCAATGTGGTCAATCCTGACGAGCTGGTCGAAGCATACGGCGCCGATGTGGTGCGCTGCTACTTAATGTTCAACTTCGACTGGCAGAAAGGCGGTCCCTGGAACGAGAGCAACATTAAGGGGCCGCAGGGCTGGCTGAACGATGTTTGGAAGATTGCCGAAGCGGGAGCGCCATCCACGCCCCCTGATGCGGCGGCGGAGCGGGATATCGAACGCAAACTGCATCAGACGATCGCGGTGATCAATCGCGGCTTGGAAGAGTTCAGCTTCAATACCGCGATTGCCGAACAGATGAAATTCAAAAACGCGCTGAGGGCGGCGCTGCGCGCTGGGGGCATCGGCGCCGCGATGTGGCATTCGATCATGAATCAGACGATTCGCTTGCTGGCGCCTTTTGCGCCCCATATCGCGGAAGAAATGTGGGCGCGCCTGGGATGGGAATACAGTGTGCATACGCAGCCATGGCCCTCATATGACGCCGATAAAGCGCGCGAAGACATGGTCGACCTGGTGGTGATGATCAATGGCAAGCCGCGCGAAACGATTGATGTCGCCGTGGATATCAGCCAGGAGCGGGCGCAGGAATTGGCTTTGGCCAGCGGCGCGGCCCAGCGCAGCCTGGGCGGGAAGCGGCCGCGTAAGACGATCTTCGTCCCCGCGCGCAATGGCAGTGATCCGATGGTGAATATCGTGGTCTGAGGCAGTCATGCCGCTGCTTGGAAGCGGCGGGCGTTAAACCCCATCCCCCGGCCCCTTCCCCAGCGAGCTAGGGAAGGGGAGCTAGACCTCGCAAGCACTTGATTTGTCAAACTTCATGCCCATAGCGAGACGCAGGGTAATCTGCGTGGGCGTCGACAGTGTCGCGCGTGTGTCCACAGGTGTCACCTTAAGTGGAAAGGTCGCCCGTTTGACGAATGAGGAGAACAGCCCGACTCAGACACAGCCCCCGCGCAGCACCCGGTGGTAATGACGGCTGATGTAGCCGATCGTGCCCTCGAACGCGATCTTGAACCAGTCGCCATTGACCTCGAAGACGGGCACTTCCGAATAGAGCCAGACCAAGCCGATGATCTCCCCGGCTGGCGCGGCGCGCAGGAAGAGCGTCTCTTGCAGTTTGATCTGGCAGTCGCCCGTCGGGATGGCGTTTAAGGTGGGCAGAGTCGGTTCGCCAGGCGGCGGCGGGGTGGTCTGCACAGCCGGGGCTGAGGGCGGCGCGGATTGCACCAGCACGACCGTGCCCGGTCCGTTGATTGCGCCGCAGGTCATGCCATCGCGCTGGAAAGACGCCAGCTCCGTGAGCATGCGCGGCGCATAAGCGGCATCCAGGAAGAGCAGCGCGCCGGCATAGCGGAAGCAGACTTCAATGCCGCCGTTGACATAGCTCCAGATATCGACCGCGTTGATGAAGCCGCGATTGATCACCTCCATATTGCCGACGCCGGCCGCGTCCACCATCTGGCATTGGGTGCCTTCGACATAACCGAAGACCGCCACGCTGGGAGGCAGCGCCGGGCAAGTCGCGACAGGCGGCCTGGGCGTTTGCCTTCGGACTGGCGGCGCGCCTCCAGCATCATCATCCGCCTCGTACGCTTCCGCTTTAGCGCAAGTGCCTTCGAACCACTTGCTTGTTTCATCGAATATGACATCGCCTCCCGCGCGGACGTGTTCCCACAAGCCGGCACAATCGTAGCCGCGGAAAGTTTGCGTTTGCGCGGCATGCGCGCTTAGCAGCGTCGCCGTCAGCGAGATGAAGAGGGCGGTTCGGACCGCCCGCGCAATCTGTCGCACAAACATCATTCTCACCTTTCTTAATAATGCCTGATGCTCCCAGTTTAGACGGCGGGAAGCAGTGGTCAAGCAATCCGGCGCGACCGGTGGCGAGGCGCTTATCATCCGTAAGGTTACGGTAGGTTTTAGGCATGTACGACGGCATAAGAAAAGCCCCGCCTGGATGGTTCAGGCAGGGCGTGGAGAGGTTGGACGCTGTGGAAGGGCTCAGCCACAGCCGCCGCGCAGCACCTTGCGGTGATAGCGGCTGACATAGCCGGTCTGACCTTCGAATTCGATCTTGTACCAGTAACCGCTGATTTCGAAGGCGGGCACCTCGGAGTACTGCCATACCAAGCCGATAATCTCGCCGGCAGGCTCGGCGCGCAGGAAGAGCGTCTCGACAAGTTTGATCTGGCAGTCGTGCAGCGGGATGGCGTCATGGGTGGGCAAGGTCGTCTCGCCTGGAGGCGGCGGAGCAGCCAGGTCAGCTGGCTCGCTCGAGCGAAGCAGCACCACCGTGCCGGGCCCGTCGATGGCGCCACAGGTCATGCCATCGCGTTGGAAGGCATTCAGCTCCACCACCATGCGCGGGGCGTAAGCGGCATCCAGAAAGACCAGCGCGCCAGCACGCCGGAAGCAGACTTCAAGGCCGCCGTTGACGTAGCTCCAGATATCGACCGCGTCTATGAAGCCGCGCTTGATCACATCCATGTTGCCGACGCCGGCCGCGCCGACCATCTGGCATTGCGTACTTTGCACGTAACCGGTGACCTCAACTCTGGATGGCAGGTAAGGGCAGGTAACGGGAGGTGGCTTCGGCGCCCGATGCTGATCAGATTCCGGCTCCGGCTGCTCGGATCGCCTGGACCGCCGCGAACTCCGCTTTTTCTGGGTATTGCCGGCCGTGCGAACGTCAATGGAGTCCTCCCCGCCCTGCCAGCCGAGTGTGAAAGTATACTTTGTATTGGGATCTAAGCCTGTGACCGTATAGGACGTCTGGGATGGGTCGGGAATAAAGACGATACTTTGGCCCCCTTGGCTAATTCCATAGTTGGTAGCCGAAGGCACGGAGTCCCATTCGAGCGTGAGGCTGGTTTCGCTGACATCTGTCGCCTCCAAGTTAGCCTGCGCCAGCGCGGCCTGCCCATTTAGCAGCGTCGCGGCCAGCGAGACGAAGAGGGCGATTCTTACCACTTGCGCAATCTGTCGCACAAACATCATTCTCACCTTTCTTAATATTGCCTGATTTTCCCAGTTTAGACGGCGGGAAGCAGCGGTCAAGCGATCCGGCGCGACCGGTGGCGAGGCGCGTATCATCCGTAAGGTTACGGTAGGTTTTAAGCGCGTACGGTGGCAAAAGAAAAGCCCCGCCTGAGAGTTTCAGGCAGGGCGTAGAGAAGCTGGACGCTGCGGAAGGCTCAGCCGCAGCCCCCGCGCAGCACCTTGCGGTGATAGCGGCTGACATAGCCGGTCTGACCTTCGAATTCGATCTTGTACCAGTAGCCGTTGATTTCGAAGGCCGGCACCTCGGAGTTTACCCAGACTAAGCCGGTGATCTCGCCACCGGGCGTCGCGCGCAGGAAGAGCGTCTCCACCAGTTTGATCAGGCAGTCGTTCAGCGGAATCGTTTCGAAGACTGGCAGCGTGGCCGCTGTCGGCTGCGTCGGTTGGACGACCTTCGGTTGAGTCGGTTGCGCCACCGTTGGCTGGGTCGGTTCGACGACCGTCGGTTGCGCCGGCAGGGTCTCTCCTGGTATCGGGACGAGCAGCACGATCGTTCCGGCGCGGTCAATGATGCCGCAGGTCATGCCATCACGCAGGTAGGCTTCGATTTCCATCAGCATGCGCGGCGCGTAGTCGGCATCCAGAAAGACGAGCGAGCCCGCGCTCTTGAAGCAGACTTCGATAGGGTTCGGCACGAAGCCCCAAATGTCCAGTGCGTGAATGATGCCGCGCTTGATCAGATCCATCCGTCCGACGCCAGACCCGTCGACCAACACGCATTGTGTGCTTGCATGATAGCCGGTGACGACTAAGGCATCCGATAGGTGTGGACAAGTGATACGCGGGGCGGATTTCTCGATGGTCGGCTGCCATTCTTTCTGGTCCTGCCGCCTGTTGTTGGTTCGAACCATTACGCTGCTGTAGCGGCCATCCAGGCCAACGACTCGGATCTCGTACTCGGAGTCGAATCTCAATCCCTTGATGGTGAATCTGTTGTCGCGCGTGAATCCGACGTAGCGCTCGCGCCCCTTGCGGTCCAAATAGTATACATCGTAGTAGCCGGCGCCTTGACTGCCATCCCATTCCACCGTCACGTTGTTTTCGTCTACCCTTTTGGTTGCCAGGTTGCTGACACCCTGCTGCGCAAACACTTGGGATGCGCCAAAAAGGATCGCTGCAAACAAGGCGATGAAGGCAGTTTGGCGTACCCTTCTCCTTGGCTCCGTGCTCATGTCGTCCCTCCCGCACAAAACAATTCTTGCCATTAGTCTAGGCGACACAGGTTGAGTTTCAAGCCACTTGAGCCTATAGTAGCTCACAAGTATGGCAGGCGTAGGCGTGCAGTATAGATTGCTCGCGTGTCGACAATGGAGCGGTACTGGAAAATCCAACGTCATTTGCGTTTTTGACCTTAGCGGCTATAATCATGTTATCGAAAGCTCATAGCATTAGAGAGGGATGCAACCATGCAACAAGGTGGAATGGACATTGTCGTCAAGTATTGCGCGACTTGAGGACACCAACCCAATGCCGTCAGTTTGACGGACGAAATCTTGAATGAGCGCGAAATCGAATTCTTCATCAGCAGTTGGAAGTTGATTCCGAGCACCGGCGGCGTCTTTGATGTCACGGTCAATGGCGAGTTGGTCTTCTCCAAGCAGGCGGTTGGCCGCCATGCGGAGCCGGGCGAAGTGCGCGACGGCATCTTAAAGGTGCTGGACAAGGTGCGCCCGCCCGATTTCGAGCTTGTCAGCAAGTAGCCAGCCGCGCCTTGTGAATTTGATGTGTTAGTGCGCCGCAAGCGCAGAACCGCGCCGGCAAGTTGATCTTGTCGGGCGGTTTTCATTTTGTGACCGCCCCGAAGTCTTGGCAGTCTAACGCTTATGTTGTAGACTGAAATAGAGTGATATGCTGACGCGAGCCATTCGGCGGAACGCGGCCAGTGTATAAAGCGCAAGTCAGTTAAAGGTCCCTAAGGAGGATGGAGCAAAATGAAACGCCTTGTATTGGTATCACTACTTGTTGTTGCAGTATTCGCCATGAGCGCGGGATTCGCTGCCGCGCAGGACGGGCACATCGTCGAGCGCATCCGCGATCGCGGAGAGCTGATCTGCGGCGTGAACTCGGTGCTGCCCGGCTTTGGCACGCAAAATGACGCCGGCGACTTTGAGGGATTTGACGTCGATATTTGTCGCGCTGTCGCCGCCGCTATCTTAGGCGACGCCAACGCCATCGCCTTCCGCCCGCTTGCCGCTGCCGAGCGCCCGACCGCGCTGGCCAGTGGCGAGATTGACATGCTCAGCCGCAACACCACCTGGACGCTCAGCCGCGATACCGAGTGGGGCGCCACTTTCGGTCCCACGACCTTCTATGACGGCCAGGGCATTATGGTCAAGGTGGACTTCGGCGTGAGCACCATTGAAGAGCTTGGCGAAGAGAGCATCGTGATGTGCGCCACCGCCGGCACCACCACCGAACTGAACATCACCGACAAAGCCAACGCCCTTGGCGCTGACTGGGAATTGAATACATTCCCGGACTTCGACGCCATTATGGACGCCTACGAGGCTGGCGCCTGCGACGCCTTCACTAGCGACATCAGCAGCCTGGTATCGCGTAAAGCGACTTCGGCCGATCCAGCCGCGCACTCCATCTTGCCCGGCGCCATCAGCAAGGAGCCGCTCGGTCCCGTCAGCCCGCAGAACGACGCCAACTTCGCCGACATCATCCGCTGGGTGGTTTGGGGTCTGTTGACCGCCGAGGAGTTCGGCATCGACAGCATGAACATTGGCGACTTCATGGACAGTGAAGACGCGGGCATCGGCCGTCTGCTCGGCTTGGGCGACAATGTGGCCGGCGACTATCTCGGCATCAACGATCAGTTCATGGTTGATGTGATTACGCAGTTGGGCAACTACGGCGAAATCTTCGACCGCAACCTGGGTCCCGATACCATCTTCGGTCTGGAGCGTGGCTTCAACGACCTCTGGACGAACGGCGGCTTGATGTACGCGGCCCCCTTCCGTTAAACCGAACTCGGTTTAACTAGCGCAAGATCAAAGAGGCGCGTCATCGGTAGGGTGACGCGCCTCTTTTCTTTTCTTATGTTGTTGCATGTTTCGCTGTCTTCAAGCGAGAATCCACGAAAGTCAAACATTGCTCGTTCCGAGCAAAATTTGTCAGATCGGCGGTAATTGAATAGAATTGTTGCAGCAAAGAGTCCAGCCCGTCTGGCAAGCTCCTCAAGCCGCGTGAGGAAGAGCGAGTGGCGATCAAAGCGCAGGGACAGCAAGAGAATTTACTGCCGGCGATGCTGCGCGACGGGCGCATCCTTCAAGGCATCGCTCAGATCATCTTCGTCGTCATCGTCGTCATCGTGCTCAACGATTTGCAGGCGCGCATCAATACGGCGCTGGAATCCACCAATCAATCACCGAATTTCGAATTTCTGCAGAACCGCGCCGGCTTTGCGATAGCCGACTCGGGCGATTATTCTTCAAACGACCGTTATATCGACGCCTTTAGGGTTGGATTCATCAACACATTGCGCGTCATCTTGCTTGGCTTGGCGTCGACGACATTTATCGGCATCCTGGCTGGCATATTCCTGTTGAGCCGGAATTTCCTGCTGCGCACGATTACGCGGGCTTACGTCGAGGTCTTGCGCAACACGCCTGTCTTGCTGCAGATCATCGCCTGGTATTTCATCGTGATGCTGTCTTTGCCACAGCAGCAGGAATCAATCGCCTTTCCGCGCGAGGGCGTTCGCAGCCTGCCGCTGATGCAATACGCGCTGTCATTCGTCGTGATCTTTGTCATCTGGCAGTACAGCGGGACCTTGCGGCGCCCGGCTTGGCGGATGCTCGTGCGCGAGGCGGGCATCGCGGTGGTGGTGCTGGTCAATTTGTTCGGCGTCGTGCTGGTTGGGGCGGGCACGCCAATCGAATTCCATCCGGGCATCTACATCAGCATCAAGGGCGTCGCCATTTTTGAGCTGATTCCGTCGTCTCAGTTCGGCGTTTGGATGGTCTTCGTCGTGATTGGGGCGGTGGTCGCGGGCGCGATGTCGCGCTATTTCGCCTTCATCACCGAGAGCACCGGGCAGCCGATTCCGCGGACGCGCCTGGCTTTGGCCGCCTTTCTCGGCTTTTTGCTCCTGGGTTGGGTCATCATCGGCATGCGGCCCACGCCATCGGTGATTGAAGTCTACGATGACGAAGCCGATGCCTTCATCGAAATGGAATACGAAGACGCTTTTCAATCCGGCATGCTGACAATCGAGCAGGAACTGGAATATACGCGTCAACCGCTGCTATTCCGCCCGCCAACGCTGGATCGGCGCGGGCGCAATATCGAGACCGGCATCGAATTCTCGCCCAATTATCTGGCTGTCTTTCTGGGACTGGTGATCTACACTTCCGCCTTCATCGCCGAAATCGTCCGGGCCGGCATTCAGGCGGTGCCCAAGGGCCAGCTGGAAGCCTCGCGCGCGCTAGGGCTGTCGCAGGCTGATATGCTGCGGTTGATCATCCTGCCGCAGGCGCTGCGCGTCATCATTCCGCCGCTGGGCAATCAATTCCTCAACCTCTCGAAGAATTCCAGCCTCGCGATTGCCGTCGCCTATACCGATATCTATCAGGTGACCTTCACCATCATTAATCAGTCGGGCCAGTCGGTGACGGGCATTGTCATGGTGATGCTTTCGTACTTGTTCATCAGCCTTTGCATTTCCCTGTTGATGAACATGATCAATCAGCGCTATCAGTTGGTGACGAGGTAAGCCGCTGATGTCTGAGCCGATGAACGCGGACGCGGGCGAGTCGATCATCAATTATGACGATGAGCCGGCGCGCCCGCCGCCAAAGCTCGAGGTTGGTTTAGCCGGCTGGATGCGACAGAACCTCTTGAGTTCGCCCGTCGATATTGTCGTTACGATTTTGACATCGCTGCTTATCCTGGGCTTGCTCATTGGTTTCTTCGATTGGGCGATCCGCTCGGCAAACTGGTTCGCCATCATTAATAATCAGCGCCTGTTCATGATGCTGTCATTTGAGCCGGCTTTCGAATGGCGTCTCGCGCTGACGGTTTTGCTGGCCGCCTTGTTGACGGGCATGAGCTTGGCTGCCTGGGCGCGCCGCTCGGTTCGCGTTCTGGCGAGCGTTTCACTCGCCACAGTGGTCATCGTCGGCGTGCTGCCGCCGATCATCGAAGCAACCATCGAGCAGCCGCGTTCGTACTTCACCGCCGGCAATGTGGACATCGTCGACCGCGCCACCGCGCTCAAGCCGCAAGCCGAATTGGCTTTCATCGCGCAGGCGGGCGAGACGGTGTCCGTCAGCCTGGCGCTCGATGAAGTCGCCGATATCGAAACCTTGAGCCGGCTCTCCGGTTTCTCCGACCGCGGCTCGAACGCCTTGGGCAATGCCGCGCTCAATCGGATTGAACAGCGCGCCAGGACCGGCGAAACCTTCGACCAGATGGCCAGCGGCGAATTGACCGAATCGCTCGAAGAGCGCACGCGGCTGAATATCCGAACCTTCACCCGTACGAACGACATGTTGGCTTCGACCCAGAACTATGTCGCGCGCATGGGCGGCCTCTTCACCTCGGCTGGCGCTGAAGTGGGCGAAGTGCGCTATTGGCTGGGCCGGCTGGAGCGCGCCGCCAAGGGCTTGGACCCGCGCGAAGAGGCCATCCTGGGGAAGGCGGAAGCGGTTGATGACTCAGTCAAGAATCTGTCGGTCAACGAGGCGATACCGGCTGACCTTCGCGGTGCGATTGACCAGCTGACCGCCACGATACTGGCCAGTGAACAGTTGGAAGATCTGGGCGAAATTTTGGTCTTGCAGCTTTCGGAAGACCTTATCGGAAAACCGGATCAACCGAATGCCGATGAAGAATTGATTACCCCATTGCCGCGCGAAACCGCATTCCTGCACGATATGTTCGTGCGCTTGCTGACGCCGCAGTCGGTGGTCGACCTGTATAAGCTGGGCCAGACACCGATGGCGGTCGCGATCCTTGACGCCCAGTCGCTGGAAGCGCTGGCGCAGGGCGTTTTGAGCGCGGCGGGCGATGAAGTCTCATACGATATTCCGGCCGATGGCTGGTATATCCTGAGCAAGAATGCGGCTGCGGGCGAAGAGGGCAGCACCATCCTGGCGGCGAGCGGCATTTACCCGATTGTCGAGCGCAAGCTCAGCGCCACCGAGTCGCAATTTGTGCGCTTGACCGACAATGAACTGGTCGTCACCGAAAGCCGCCCGCAGCGCGACGGCAAGTCGGTACCAGTTGCCGTGTTGATTGACAATCAGTTTCGGGGCCGGCGCGACCTGCAAACCTATCTCATTCATTTCATTCCACCATTTTTCGAACAGGTCGAAGCGCTGCTGATTCCCTTCCTCATCACGGTCGCCTGGGGCTTCATCTTGGGGCGGGCGGCCGCCCATCTGCTCGGTGAGAACTCGGTCTTCAACAATAGAAGCAGTCGGGCGACGGTATTGGCATGGTCGATGACGCCTCTGCTCATTCTGTTACTCTACTTCGCCTTTCTTGACGGAGCCGGGGCGATCACGGGTCTCATTGGCGCATTCCTGCGAATCGCCGCTGCCTTTGGCGCCGTGTTGGCGGTACGGCGGGTCGAAGCCTGGCTCAATCAAAACAATCAGGGCGAGGATGCCGAAGGTTCAACCAATCGGCTGCTGGTGTATGGCTGGGGCGCCTATCCCCTATTCATGTTCGCATTGGCATCGGGCATCGGCGGATTATCAGGCGCGACGCTCGGCAGCACGGTTGGCGGTCTGATCTGGCTGCTGCTGATGTACATCATCGGGCTCAATTTTCGCGGGACACTCGGCTATGTCCTCTTGGTCGGCGGCTTCTTTCTGCAGATCGCGCAAGCATTCCTGATCAATCTGGTTTGGGACGGCTGGTATAGCGAGCCTTCCATATCGATTCTGCTTTGGCTGGCGCTCGCCGTCATCGGCGTCATGGCCGGCATCAGCGGCGCCCGGCTCAATGGCGCGATGGAACTGACGATCAAGCGATACGGCTATCTGATCGGCTGCATCGCCTTTCCCTTCGTCTTGCTGAATACCAATGTCGCGTCGGCGGCCGGCGACAGCTCGGCGGCGCTGTTGGCTGCGGCCGCCTTCCTGCTTTGGATCGCCTGGATGTTTTTCAGCGGCGCCACCAAATGGACTTCAAATCGAATCATCATTGGGTTGCTGCTGCTGACATTCCTTTGGATGCAAAGTTTCACCGGCGTCGACCGCTGGTCCACTATCTATTTTGTCGTTTGGCTCGCCGCTGGCGTGGTCGTTTTCAAGCGCGGTGAAAGGGCGCAGGTGGACAAGCGGATGGACCTGGGCGCGCTTGGCGGAACACTTTTCAATCGTTATCCGCTGCATTCCATCGCCGCGGTTGCCGCCGTTTGGCTGGCCGCGCTGTGGATCATCCCCGGCATCATCGCCGGCTTGGGCGCGCAGGGCGCTTTGCAGACATCGCCCGATGATCTGCTGCCGTTGTCGGACAAACGCGTATGGGGCGGTCTGATGATCACCATGCAGCTGACCGTGCTCGGCATCGCCGCTTCGTTCCCGATCGGTCTGGCGCTGGCGCTGGGACGGCGCAGCCGACTGGCGGTGGTCAAATACACCTGCATTCTCTACATTGAGTTGGTGCGCGGCGTGCCCTTGATTACGATCCTGTTTCTGGCCTCCTTGCTGGTGCCGCTGGTCGACCCGAACCTGGCGGCGATTGACCAGGCGGTGCGCGCCTGGGTCGCCTTTACCATGTTCAGCGCCGCCTACCTGGCGGAGAATGTGCGCGGCGGTTTGCAGTCCATCGATCGCGGCCAGACCGAAGCGGCGCAGGCGATTGGATTGTCGAATTGGCAGACGACACTCTTCATCTTGCTACCGCAGGCTTTGCGAGCGGTGATCCCGGCGCTGGTGGGGCAGTTCATCTCACTCTTCAAAGATACATCGCTGGTGTTTATTGTCGGCTTGGCTGATATCCTCGGTGTCGCCACGCGAGTGGTGGCGCAGGCGGAATTCCTGCAAAAGCGCCAGGAGACGTTTCTTTACGTGGCGATCCTCTTCTTCGTATTCAGCTATATCATGTCCTACATCAGCCGGAAAATCGAAGCGACCGGCTCGGGAGCGGTGCGGGCGCAGCAGCTCTGACGCGCGCGGAATCGCTTTAGGCGGAGGTTCAAATGGAAGACGGCAAGCAGCAAGTGATGGCGGGCGACGAGCCGATCATAATCTGTCGCGATATGAATAAATGGTTCGGCGAATTCCACGTGCTGCGCAATATCTCGATTGAGGTGATGCCGCAAGAAGTGCTGGTGATCATCGGTCCCTCGGGCTCCGGCAAGTCGACCTTCATCCGCTGCATCAACCGCCTGGAAGAACATCAAGATGGGCAGATCATCGTCGATGGCATCGAGCTGAGCCACGATGTGCAGAATATCGCCGATATCCGCCGCGAAACGGGCATGGTCTTCCAGCAGTTCAATCTCTTCCCCCACCTGACTGTCATCGACAACATCACGCTGGCGCCGATGAAGGTGCGGCATTGGGCGCGCGACAAAGCCGAGCAGCGGGCGATGGAATTGCTGGAGCGGGTCGAAATCCCCGAGCAGGCTTTCAAATATCCGGGTCAGCTATCCGGCGGGCAGCAACAGCGCGTGGCGATCGCGCGGGCGCTGGCGATGGAGCCGAAGATCATGCTCTTTGACGAGCCGACTTCCGCGCTGGATCCCGAGATGATCAAAGAAGTGCTGGACGTGATTGAAGAACTGGCGCGCACCGGCATGACGATGCTTGTCGTCACGCATGAGATGGGCTTCGCGCGCGAAGTCGCCGACCGCATCATCTTCATGGACATGGGGCGCATCGTAGAAGAGGGTCCGCCGGAGAATTTCTTCAGCCCCGATATTGAGCATCATCCACGCACGCAAGAGTTCCTCGATCAGATTTTGTAGGCAGCATAACGCAAGCGAGCGCAGCCCGCAGTCATAAGAAGGGCGAGCCACCGTCTCGCCCCTACAAGATTAGAAAGTTGGGACTAGTGTACGGGTCAGCCGGTGGCTGACCCTTATATCGCTGACCCGAAGGTGCGGGCGACCTCATGCCACGCGCAAACGCAGTGGGTCGGTCGTCCATACTGCATTATGGATCTAGCTTATCCAGTTCCTCTTGCAGCAGTTGCCGCAGCAATTCCGGCGTCGCGTCGGCCACCGGCGCGCCACCGATCACGAATGTCGGCGTGCTGCGAATGCCCAGCGCGGCGCCGCGATCGTGATCATAGCGCACCGTCGCCACGTGGACGCCGGCTTCATAACAACTGCGGAGCGCAGCCGCGTCCAGTCCGACTTCCGCGCCCAATTGCAGCAGTTCTTCAGCGCTTGCCCGTCCCTGTTCCGCTTGGGTGAAAATGGCGTCGTGCATCATCCAGAAACTTTCGTTGCCCTGGTCGAAGGCGCATTGCGCGATTTCAGCTGCCATCTGGCTATAGGGCGGCACGATGATCGGAATATCGCGGTAGACGAAGTTGACGCGCCCGCCGAATTCTTCAAGCAGCGTTTCGACGATGCCTTCCTCGTGCCAGTATTTGCAGGCGTGGCAGCCGTAAGCGCCGTACTCGATCAGCGTGACGGGCGCCTCTGGGTCGCCCAGAATCGGGTCGAGTTCATAGCGAGCGATTTCTTCCGCGCTCGGCGGCTGATAGCCATAGAGGATCGTATCGGGATAGAAGGCGGCCCAGGCGAACCAGAAATGGGGGAAGGCGTTGATCGGCCGCAACTGCTTTCCCGCCAACTCGCCGGTGAGGGCGCTGCCGAAAATATTCCAGCTGCTGCCGGTCTCGGCGTCTACGATTTCGCCATTGGCCTGCTCAAAGGCCAACGCTCTGCCATCGACGGCGCGGTCAAATAGCGCGGCCATGCCGACATCGCGCGATTGGTCGATGCTGGCCGCGTCCAGCGCGCTGAAGGCGCCCGGCTGCCAGATCGCTGCGACATCGGTCTCGGCGATGCGGTCATTGATGACACCTGCTTCCGCCAGAACCGAGAAGGGATAAGCGACGCTGACTCCGTCGATATCGGCGCCGAGAACGCGCTCGGTCGCCAGCAGGCGATCATCCAGCGCGCCCATAAAAAGGAAGGGGCGCGGACTGCTGTCGTAATTGACATAGGGATTGCTGCCGTAGAAGCGGCCCTGAGTCGACAACACTTCGCCGTTCGGATACTGCGATTTGAATGCGCCATAGCCGACCAGCTGCGATGGCACGATATCCAGCAGCCGGCCCGTATGCGCGCCCACGATGCCTTCGCCGGTCAACTGCTGCCAGAGCGTCTGTGTCGCATCGTCCCACATAATCAGATCGCTGTGGCGCAGCAAGCCGCTGACGCCGAAGCGCAGAACATCGCCGTCAATGCGCCGGTCGAATACGATGGCGCTGTTGCACAAGGGGCAGAAGGTGACGGCGACGGGCACGTCGTTGATGACATCATTGGCGATTTCGTGGCGCGTCAATATAGCCAAGGGATAGGCGCGCGCGACGCCATCGATTTCCAGCGTGATCACCGGCGAGGCCGGCTGCAGCCAAAGGTCGGCGGTCGCCAGGTCATCAAACTGGGGATGGTCGATCGGCGGGATGCCGTCGCGCCCGACGCCGCCCGACATGATTTCATAGAAGACGCCTTCTTGGCTCTTGCAGACGTCCATCAAATCCCAGACGCGCTGCCAATTCTTCAGCAAGTTTTCGTCGTCGAAAGGAGCGGGCGGCTGGTCACAGCTGAGCTGCGCCATCAATGGGGCAGGCAGCAGAGCGAAAATGGCGACGAGCAGCAGGGCTATGGTCGTGCGGTGTAGCCGAATCATGATCTGTCCTTTAGGCTAATTTGAACCATGCTTTTCATGCGAATGCAAATCGGAAATCATTAGCAGGTGTGCGCGAGCCACCGGCTCTCCCCTATAACTCTGGATTCTCTTGCGCATTCTCTCTTTGGGGAGCAAGTCTCATTTCTCCTTTTATGAAATCAACTGCGATACTGATACGCGCTTTGCGCTAAGG
The DNA here is from genome assembly GCA_011523705.1 of Chloroflexota bacterium. Classification (GTDB taxonomy): domain Bacteria; phylum Chloroflexota; class Anaerolineae; order Aggregatilineales; family Phototrophicaceae; genus UBA6055. The sequence goes on from WTGC01000160.1 coordinate 30,909, forward strand.
TTGGGATGGGTGAATCGTGTCAGGCGCATTTCATCCCGTGCCTGCATAGCTTCCAGCGTCTCTGATTATCGTATCGGGATGGAAGGCGGCCCAAGCAAACCAGAAGTGTGGAAAAGCGTGGAGCTGCCGGAGCCTGGCGCCCGCCAGCGGTCCATCGATCGCTTCGCCAAAGAGATTCCAGTGGCTGCCGGTTTCTTCATCCATGACGCGGCCGTCGGCGACACGAAAGGTCAGGGTCTCGCCCGTATCCAGTCGCCGGTCAAACATCAGCGCCATGCCGACATCGCGCGATAAATCAATGATCGTTTGGTCCAGTGCGCTGACGGCGCCGCTCTGCCAGAACACCACGATGTCCAGCCCGGCGATGCTGTCGTTCACGACGGGGCTCCGTCGGAGCGTTTCAAACGGATAGGCGACTGCGGTCTCGCCGATTTGCGCGGCCAGCACCCGTTCCATTGAGGGCAACCGGTCATCGAGCGCGCCAGCGAAGAGAAAGGGCGATGGGTTGCTGTCGTAGCCTCGGTAGGGATTGTTGCCGTAGAGTCCTAGCGGACCGCGCAGCACTTTGCCCTCGGGATAACGCTCGCGGAATAAGCCAAAACTGATCAACTGCGAGGCGACGAAGTCCAGTTTATGGCCCACATAATCGCCGACGATGGCTTCGCCGGTCAGCTGCTGCCACCAAGACTCAGTTGCGTCGTCCCACATCACCAGGTCGCTGAAGCGCAAATTGCCGGATACGCCGAAGCGCAGAGCCTTTCCTTCCACGCGCCGGTCGAAGACGATGGCGCTGTTGCATAGCGGGCAAAATGTCACCGCGACCGGGACATCGCCCACGACATCGTTCGCGATTTCATGACGCGTCATCACTTCCAGCGGGTAGGCGCGCGCGTCGCCATTGATCGAGAGCGCGATCACCGGCGATTGGTCGCTCAAGCCCCGGACGGACACGACCGGGTCGAATACCGGCTTGTCAATTGGTGGAATGCCGTCGCGCGGCACGCCGCCGGAGATTACCTCGTCGAGATCAATGACGGTCCGCTCAAAATTGGTCTCCCAGCCGTTTGCCGGGCCGCCGAAAATGGTGCGTCCGATTGCCAGAGCGGCCGCGAGCGCCAGCCCGACGGTGAGGTAAGCCCTGAGATTTGATTTGCCGCGCTTCATTTTCTGCGCTCCGGTGGGCGACTTACAGGGTCGCCGCTATGCTTCACACGCGACAACTGGTCGAATTGGCGCGATTTAGCTGCATTTGATTAGGCCACCGATCAACTTTCGGGCGAGTCCATGCCATAGACTTCGGTGTCGGGATGGAAGGCGGCCCAGGCGAACCAGAAATGCGGGAAGGCATGCACCCAATTGAGCTGGCTGCCGGCGAGCTCGCCAGCGATGGCTTCGCCAAAGGCATTCCAGGTTGACCCGGTCACATCATCGGTGAAGTTGCCGTCATCATTGGCGGTGAAGCGCAGGACTTCGCCATCGAAACTAGATTGGTACATGCCGGCGGTGCCGATATCGCGGGCGTTATCGATAACGCTGTCGCCGAGCGCGCTGGCGACGCCGCTCTGGAAGAAGACGACAATTGGCGTATCGCCAATGCGATCGTTGATCACCCGTTCCGTTCGCAGAATTTCAAAGGGATAAGCTTTGGCGCTCTCGCCGATGATGGCCGCCAGCACATGATCCACCGCTGAATCCAGCCGTGGGTCAATCTCGCCGCGAAACAGGAAGGGGCGCCCCGGCTGACTGTCGTAGTTGCTGTAGGGGTTGACGCCGTATTGCCGCTGGAAGCCGGTCTCGCGCGACATCACCAGTCCATCGGGGTAGCGCTCGGCGAAGCTGCCAAAACCGATGACCTGCGATGGGACAATATCGAGGAGGACGCCGGCGTGCTCGCCCGCCAGCCCCTCGCCGGTCAATTGCTGCCACCAGGTTTCGCTCTGACGGTCAAACATGATCAGGTCGCTGTTGCGCAGCAGACCGCTGACGCCAAAGTCCAGCGCCTCGCCATTCACCCGCCGGTCAAAGGTGATGGAGCTATTGCAAAGCGGGCAGAAGGTGACGGCGATGGGCATACCGGCGATCTCGTCGTTGGCGATCTCATGCCACATCAGAATCGCCAAGGGGTAAGCGCGCGCCTCGTCTTCGATCTCTAACGCGATTACTGGTGAGCGATTGCGTAGCCAAGCCGATGCTTGGGCGATTGTTTCCAGCGCGGGATCGGTCACGGACGGAATCCCGCCTTTCACCGGATGCCCCACCAGAATCTCGCTGAAATCGACGATGCTCTGGCAAAAGTCAGTCGTCCAATTGGCGGTGTTCAGGTTGACGGGGCGGCAGTCGTCTTGACCCTGCACCGTCATCGGCGTCGCATTCAGCGCAAGCAGGCTCGCCAGCGCGAAGAAGATACCGGCGAACAGATGCGCGCTTTTCGGTCGCGTCAGCTTGGGCATTGGGAATGTCCTTTCCGTTCCAAGGCACGCATCCAGACTAAACTGAGTTCCTTACACTGACGTTACGGCTGGGGGGCTGTCAGCCGTGGCGTCTGTCTAGCCGCCCGTGGAACATATCTACCGCTTGTCATAGAAAAGAGGCGCGCCAATATCGACAGCCAACTTCACCTAAAGCGCGAAGGCATATTCTAAAGGGGCCGCGCCAGTCCGTATGATCTGCGTTGCTCCATTCGGTATCTGCGGCTTCGACTGACGGCGCAGCGCGAATGGCAGTCCGCGCGGGAAGTGCTAGAATGAGGCCTGTTCCGGAATTGCCCAACAGGGCGCCCGGGCATCGCCTGCGGACGTGGAGACGAGCGCCCTTCGCTCAAGAGCAAGGAGAGTGAACTTGCAGCAACGGTCGTCAAGATTCGCCCTTGTTATTGGCGTCTGCGTAGCCGCTGGCGGCTTTGCTCTTGAATTGCTGCCCAGCGCGCGCCCGGGCTTGAATTCAGTGCAGCTGCTGGTCATCCTGGTGGGCTTGTCCATCGCCTTGCTTCCGCTCGCGCTGCGTCGCTTCCGGCGGCCGAAAACCTGGCGCAGCCTGCGAAATATGCTGGCTAGGGCGCTGATCGTCACCCTCTTGACCTTGCTGGCGCTTGAGCTTGCCTTGGTCGGTATCGGCTACGAAACTTATTTTCCCCAAGATGTGCCGGCGGAGTTCTTGCGTCCCGCGCCCTGGTGGACCTGTGAAGACCCGGCATGCCACTATGTTCAGGCCGAAATGAAGAAGGCTTGCGAAGCTGGAAGCATGACGGGCCGTTACTGCATCGTCAATAAGCAGGGTTTTCACGATTCGCAAGATTTCGTCTACAGCCCGGCTCTTGATAGTCATACGCGGATTTTGGCGCTGGGCGACTCGTTCACCTTCGGCGAGGATGCCGATATCGGCAAATCTTATGTGGAGACGCTTGAAGCAGGCGGACCGCGAAGAGTGGTATGGAATACGGGTATTTTCGGCGTGGGGACGAATCAAGCGCTAGCGGCTTTTGAAATGTTTGCGCCGGTCCTGAAGCCGCAATTGACCATTTACGGCTTCTACGTCAATGATTTCTTCGACAATCTCGTTCCGGTCGATGGCTACTTCCTCGGCATTGATGAGAAGGGTGATGTGGTCACATTGCAGAAATATCACCTGGATCCCTGGGGAAACGTGACCAAGCTCGAAACCCAGAGTCTGCTCTATTATCGCTGGCGCGGCGTAGAGGCGCCGACCAACGAATTCGAGCGCCTGCTGGGCTCGACGCGTCTGGGCTCTGTCTTCATCAGCGCGATAGACCAGCTGGGCAAGCAACTGGGAATCGCGCAGATGACGCATTTTAGACGCCAGGTTGAACTCACGCGCGGCTATTTGCAGGCATTGCGCGACGCGAGCGCGGCGCAGGGCAGCGAGCTGCTGATTTTGCTCATCCCGAAAAAGACCGATCTGCGTCAGCCAGGGACCGAATACCGGCAAGCCGTCGCCTTGTTTGAAGAGCTGGGCATCAGTTATATCATGCCCATTGAAATTCTGGATGCCGAGACCGATTACGCCCCAGATTGGCATTGGAATAACCGGGGTCACCAGAAAGTCGGAGCGCTGCTAAGCGATTGCGTCGACAAGTTTATCTCGCAGGGAAAGCTGAACGATTGCAGCCATGTTGTCTTTCCCTAGGCGCGCTCGCAACGCGGCGGTTCACAGTTGCCAAGTGAAATGGAAGCGGGCGCGACCGTGTCACAAAGTGAAGACGCGGCTGACTCCTATGAAAGGCGCGAGGGAAATCGAATGAAATTCGCCTGGCGGCTGCTGCTGATCGTCGGCATTTTCATCGCCGTGCTCGGCGCAGGCAGCGATTTTCTGCTGCCCAGTACCAGTCCGGGCTTGAACCTGCCGCAGCTTTTGATCATCGTAGCGGGCATCGCCATTATGTTCTGCGCGCTTTGGCTTCGGCGGGCGAAACTTCGCAGTCGGGGCTTCAGTGGCGCCCGCAAGGCGATGCTCAAGGCCGCCTTGATCACGCTAGCGACCCTGATTCTGTTGGAGATTGTCTTGGGCTTCTGGGGCAGGCCGACCTATTTCCCCAGGCAGTTGCCCGAGCAAAACGTCAGAGAGATTCCCTGGGGCATCTGTGACGAGCTTGGCTGCCGCAAGCGCTACGAGGCCGTGCTTGATGCCTGCGCGGCCGGCTATCTCGCGGGCATTCGCTGCGTCATCAATCGCGATGGCTTCGGCGATACTGACGAATTCGTCGTCGCCGCGGACTTCCCGCAGCGAGACCGCATCTTGGTCATGGGCGACTCCTACACGCGCGGCTTTCACGCCGATGTCGGCATGTCTTACGTCGATCGGCTGGAAGCGGAGTTGCCCGATGCGGTCATCTGGAATGTCGCCGAGCCGGGGACGGCGACCAACCAGGCTTTGCTCAGCTTCGCCGGGATCGCGCCGCGTCTGAAGCCCCAGCTATCCATTCTGGGCTTCTATATGAATGACTTTCCCGAAAACCTCGTGCCCAAAGACATGAGCCTTCGCTTGATTGACGACGAGGGCAAACAGTATTTCGTCACCCGCTTTGAAGTAGACCGCTGGGGAAATCCGGTCGAACTGCCCGCGGAAGTCGTTTACGCGTATTTGGCGGTTGGCGCCACGCCGCCGACCAGCGAATGGGAGCGGCTCCTGGGAATCACGCACCTGGGCACGCTGGCGCTAAGAACATTGGATTATGTCTTGGGCCTCGACGGCGAAGACCTGTCTTTTGAGCGGCAGAAACGGGTTACGCGCGCATACCTGGCGCAATTGCGCGACGATGTCGCGGCTATGGACAGCCAGTTCCTGGTTCTGCTTATTCCTCGGGTGACTGATTTGAACGCTCCCGCTGTGCCGTATCGAACGGCGGTCCAGCTTTTTGAGGAATTGCGCATCCCCTATCTTGAGGCGAAGCATGTGCTGGAAGCCGCAGATTACTCTGACCACTGGAACACGGAAGGGCATCAAAAGGTCGGCGCTTATCTAAGCGAGTGCGTCATCGCATTCTTTGAAAGCGGCGACCTTACCGACTGCACGAATGTGGTTATACCTGAGTAGCGCACGGGCAGGTTCGAACTGATATCGCGAAATTCAGAGCATGAGTAAACGACGAAGTTCATTTATCTGCTCAAGTTGCGGAAAGCGTAGCGCGGCGTACCTTGGGCGCTGTCCGAATTGTGGCCAGTTTGGCACGATGGTCGAGCGTGTCGAGGAAGCGAGGTCCTCTTCCCAAGCGCAGGCGAGGATAGACGGCGGCGCACATTCTCAGGCGACGCTGCTGTCAGAAGTCAAGCTGGGAGATGAAGCGCGCATTCCGGTGCCGATCGCCGAATTCAGTCGCGTGCTGGGCGGCGGGCTGGTGCCGGGAAGCCTGGTCTTGCTCGGTGGCGAACCGGGCATCGGCAAGTCCACTCTGGTGCTCGAATTATCGGCGTTGCTGGCGCAGGCGGGGGCGGGCGTACTTTACGTCAGCGGCGAAGAAAGCGCGGGGCAGATCAAGCTGCGGGCTGATCGCATGGGCTTGGGCGCCCCCCTGTTGTACCTGCTGACCGAGACGGACCTTGACCGCATATTTGAAGCGATCGCGCAGCTGGAGCCGACGCTGGTGGTCATTGATTCCATCCAGACGATCCGCGCGCCGGGGCTGGATTCTTCGCCTGGTTTGGTCGCCCAGGTGCGGGAATCCGCGATTCGCTTGCAAGACCTGGCTAAGCGCAGTGGCGTCAGCGTGTTGATGATCGGCCACGTGACGAAGGACGGGCATATCGCGGGTCCGCGCACCCTGGAACATATCGTCGATGCCGTGCTCTATCTCGAAGGCGATCCATTTGGGCAGTATCGTCTGCTGCGCGGGGTGAAGAACCGCTTTGGGGCTACCAGCGAGGTAGGCGTATTCGAGATGCGCGGCAGCGGTCTGGCGCCGGTGGAAAATCCATCGGAAGTCTTTCTCGAAGAGCGTGTGGTCAACAGCCCCGGCTCCGCCATTGCCATCACGATGGAGGGCACGCGCCCGCTTTTGGTCGAATTGCAGGCGCTGACCAGCCCGTCAACCTTTGGCAATCCGCGGCGGACACCCAATGGCATCGACAGCAATCGCCTGTTGCTGATCAGCGCGGTCTTGAGCAAACGAATCGGTCTGAAACTGTGGGAACAGGATATCTTCGTCAATGTCGTCGGCGGCTTGAGAATCGCGGAGCCGGCCTCAGACTTGGCTCTAGCGCTGGCGATTTCGTCCAGCTACTACGATCGTCCGCTGCCGGCCGATATCGCGATTGTGGGCGAAGTCGGCTTGAGCGGCGAAGTACGGAGAGTGGGGCAGTTGGCGGCGCGCTTGAACGAGGCTCAGAAAATCGGCTTCAAGCGCGCTTTGGCGCCCCGGCTGCGGCGCGACCGGCAGGGCTTGCCAAGTGGCATCCAATTGATTGAAGTCAGGAGCGTGGCCGAAGCGATCGGCGCCGTATTGCCCGGCTAGAATCGGGAAAATCGTCGACCGCATAGACACGCGCGCAACAAGGCAGGCGCCCACACATAATAGATTGTGTCCCGCCTTGTCTAGCTCCCCCTCCCGGCGGTCAGTGTCTACGCGACCTGATGCTTCGGGGAGGGGGCCGGGTCACGTAGACATTGACCTTCGGGGGTGGGGTTGGCCGCCCGCTACGGGTACTTCCGATTGAGCAGGCGGGCGTAGGGAATCGTCTCGCGCACGTGGTTTAGCCCGCAAATCCAAGCCACCGTGCGCTCAATGCCGATGCCGAAACCGGCGTGCGGCACGGTTCCAAATTTGCGCAGGTCGAGATACCACTGGTAGGCTTCCCGCCCCAAGCCCATCTCGTCGATGTTCGCCGCCAGCAATTGCTCATCGTGTATGCGCTCGCTGCCGCCGATGATCTCACCATAGCCCTCCGGCGCCAGCAAATCGACGCTGCGGCAGACTTCGGATCTGCCCTTGACCGGCGTCATGTAAAAGGCTTTGACCGCGGTCGGATAGTGGTAAACGAAGACGGGCTTGTCAAACATCTCCGCCAGCGCCGTTTCATGCGGGCTGCCGAAGTCCTCGCCCCATTCGATCGCCAGCTCTTCCTTTGCTGCTGGATCGTCGATCTGTGCGTGAAGCGCCTGGAGCCGCGCCACCGCGTCATCGTAGCTGATGCGGGCGAAGGGCGGGGTGATGGCTTTGAGCTTGTCGCGGTCGCGCTCGATGATGTCAAGTTCTTGCTGGCGCTTCTCAAGCACTTGCGCGACGACATAGCAGACCATGCCTTCTTCAATGTCCATCAATTCTTCCAGGCTGCAGAAGGCGATTTCCGGCTCTAACATCCAGAACTCGATGAGGTGACGCCGCGTCTTCGACTTCTCGGCGCGAAAGGTGGGGCCGAAGCAGTAGACTTTGCCGAAAGCCATGATGTTCGCTTCGTTGTAAAGTTGCCCGGTTTGGGCGAGGAAAGCGTTTTCGCCGAAGTAATCGACTTCGAATAGCGTGGTCGTCTCTTCGCCGGCGGCTGGCGTGATGATCGGCGTATCGACCAGCAGAAAACCTTGATCGTCCAGCCAATCGCGCATCGCCTTGATGATGGTCGCGCGGATGCGCAATATCGCCCATTGCCGGTTGCTGCGCACCCACAAGTGGCGATGGTTCATCAGGAATTCAGTGCCGTGCTCTTTCGGTGTAATGGGGTATTCCTGCGCTTCCTGCACCAACTCCAGCTTGTTAATGCCGATCTCATAGCCGCCGGGAATGCCGGGGGCGCGCTCATCCGCCCGCACCGCGCCGCTGATGATGACGGAAGATTCCTGCGTCAGGCTGCGGACGATTTCGAATTCGTCAGGATCCATCTCTTTCTTGAAGGCGACGCACTGCGCCTGCCCGCTGCCGTCGCGCAGCAGAATGAATTGCAGGCGTCCCTTGCCCGTCCGGTTATAAACCCAGCCGCGCAGGGTGACTTCTTGTCCCTCGTGGGCCGCGATATCCTTGATCTGAATGACTCCCGCCACCGTCCGCTCCTTTTGCAAGGCCAGCAATTGCCATACGCGATTATAGCATAGGGATCGATTCTGAAGCCGTTGCATGGTTCAGTCGCTGGGCGCCGCCTGCACCTTGATCAGCGAGCCGACTGCCGCGCGCAGCAGGCGATCCCAAAGAGCCAGACCCAAGCCCCGCTTCTCCGGCGCGCGCGCCAGGATGCAATCCACGCCCTGCTGATCCAGCGAGCGCAGCGCGGCGAAAAGGCGCCGGGCAGCTTCATCGGCGTCGGCGCCCAGACGCTCGATGGCGACATCCAATTCGGCAAATTCAAGAGCATCGGCATCGCACGCCAATATGCCGACGCGTTCATGCGAGTTAATCTCGGCGCGCATGGCCGCGTAAACCTCGGCGTCGTCATCTCCCGTATACAAGATGACCCGCGCGCGGGGCGAATAGTGCCGCAGCATCGTGCCGGGCGCCGGCGCGATCATCACGTCTTCCGCGAGATAGCTTGGCTCATAACGCAGATTGGGCAGCGCTTCTCGCAGCGTCTCCAGCGAAATTCCGCCTGGGCGCAGGACGCAGGGCGGGTCTTCGATCAGGCTGACTATCGTGGATTCCAACCCGATCGGCGTGTTGCCGCCGTCGAGTACGACATCAACCCGGTCAGCGAGATCGTCGATCACATGCTGGGCGGAGGTTGGGCTGGGGCGCGAGAATTGGTTGGCGCTCGGCGCCGCGATAGGCAGGTCGGCCGACCGCAGCAGCGCCAAAGCCACCTCGTGGTCAGGCATACGCACAGCCACCGTGTTGAGGCTCGCCGTCAAATTGGCCGGAATGCCCTGCGCCTTCTGCAATACCAGCGTCAGCGGGCCTGGCCAGAATCGACGGCAGAGCGCGAAGGCTTCCGACGGTATCGCATGCGCCACCTGCGATAATTGCTCCAAGCGCGCGATATGCACGATGAGCGGGTCGCTTGCGGGCCGGCCTTTGGCGGCGAAGATCTTGGCGATGGCCGCTTCATCCAAGGCATTGGCGCCCAGCCCATAGACCGTTTCCGTGGGAAAGGCGACCAATCCACCTGCTCGAATCGTCCGGCCGGCGAGAGCGATCGCATCGGCATCTGGCGCAACGGGATCAACGCGCAAGACGCGCGTCCGCTTGGACATCAAGTGGGCTTGCTCCTCAATCTAGCGCCGCCGGATTGTCATCGTTGCTCGGCGGCGCCTGAGCGCATTCTAACACGTCGAGTGAAAGAGCCTCTATGCATTTGTGAGCTCGCTCTCAGCGAAATCTGTAGACACACGCGCTGCACGGCATTGGCTCACGCAAAATACCATGCGGCCCGCTGTCCATAAGAATCTGCATGAATACAATGCTCGCAACGTCTAGCTCCCCCTCCCTGATGCTTCGGGGAGG
>WTGC01000072.1:0-3072 GCA_011523705.1 Chloroflexota bacterium
GCGCGTCTGGACCGGCGAAATCACCGTCATGGATTATCTCGAAGGCTTGAACGAGCTCTTTGCCGAAGAGCTAGCCGCCGGTGATATACCACCGATTCCAGCCCGTTAGAGTGAGTTACTTGGCGCTGGCTGTCGTCACTATGGCGGTCAGCGCCGCAGCGCAATTATGCCTGTGAGATCAGGAACAGAACAAATCGACCGTCACCCATTTGATTGCTCCAAAGGAGGAGACATGAAACACCTTAAGATTCTCTTTGCGATTGCAGTACTTGTCATGGCGCTTGCGCCTGTCGGCGCGCAAGACGTCACCACCGTTTCCATGTGGTTCAGCGAAGGTTCCACGCTCGACTGCTGGGGTCCCCTAATGCTGGAATTCAATGATGTCGACCCGTCGATTCAGTTGGAAATCGTGCCGCAGGCTGATACCTGGAATGTCACGCGCACCGCAGTCGCCGGCGGAGGCGGACCGGACATCGTGCGTACGCCCGGTCCCTCCTTCGTCTACGAAATGGCGCAGGCGGGCTTGATCCTGCCCATGGACGCCTTCGCTGATGAAATGGGCTGGGGCGATTTCTTCTTCGATTGGGCGCTTGACCTGGGCTTGGTCGACGGCCAACTCTACAGCCTCTCCGATGAGCTCGAAACGTTGGTGATGTACTACAACGTGGAGGTCTTTGAAGAGAACGGCTGGGCGCTGCCCGATACGATGGACGAACTGAACGCCCTGGCCGAAGAGGTCGAGGCTGCCGGTCTGACCGTTTTCTCGCATGGCAACGCCAGTTGGCGCCCGACGAATGAACACTTCGTCGGCGAATACTGGACGCAGGTCGCCGGACCGCACAAGGTCTACCAAGCGCTGAGTGGGGAGATTCCCTGGACCGACGAGAGCCTGGTGGGAGCCATCGAACTTCTGGATGCCCACATGCAAGCCGGTTGGTATGGCGGCGGCGTTGATCTCTACTTCACCAACGACGGCGTCTATCGGCGTACTTCGCTGGCTGAGGGCTCCGCGGCCATGAATATCGAAGGCAGCTGGGCTATTCGGGGCACGGTTGATTACTTTAACGAGTCGGGCATGACCTGGGACTGGGTGCCTGTGCCCAGCCATGACGGCACCGATTATTACACCATTGGCATGGGCAATACCAGCTCCATCAACGCCAACAGCCCCCATCCGGAGGCGGCGGCGCAATTCCTGACCTGGTACTTCTCGCCGGCGACGCAAGGCAAGATGCTGACCAACTGCCTCAAGGGGCCCGCCCCCGTCGCCATTGGCGAGGATGTCATGGCTGAGCTGGACCCGCGCATCGCCCGGCTTTATGCCGAGCTATCGGACGCCTCCGCCAACGACCGCTACGGATACACCACTTGGACCTTCTGGCCGCCCAAGAGCGACGTCTACATCTACGAAGAAATCGAGCGCGTCTGGACCGGCGAAATCACCGCGATGGAGTATTCGGAAGGCTTGCAAGAACTCTTCGCCGAAGAGCTGGCCGCCGGCGATATTCCTCCGATTCCAACCCGCTAAAGCTGAGTTCGAGAGCGCCGGCCGTCATCACGGCGGCTGGCGCCATTTCCTCTCCTCCGTCGTACAGGAAAGGCAAGCACCATGGCGGTTCTGACACAGAAGAAACCGACGACCATTGTTGAAAAACTCAATGACGAAACCTGGCGCCGGAAATTCTTGCGAAACGTCCTCATTCCTTGGCTCTTCATCGCGCCCTTGCTAATACTCCACATTTATGTCGTAACCGTGCCCGCGGTGCAAGGCATCTACATGTCCATGACTGATTGGAAGGGCGTGGGCCAAAACGCCAACTTCATCGGGCTGGAGAATTACCGCGAGCTGTTTTTCGAAGACGAGAGCTTTGGCAAGGCGTTTGGCAACAATATCATATGGATGATATTCTTCCTCACCGTGCCCTTTATCCTGGCACTCTTTGCCGCCACCATGCTTAGCCAGATCAAGCGCGGCGGCATGATCTACCGCAGCGTTCTCTTCATCCCTTATGTCTTGGCCAGCGTGGTCACCATCACGATCTGGAAGAATCTCTTGAACCCGCAGCGCGGTATCGGCGCCGCTTTGGATAAAATGCTCGGGCTAGAGGACGCCTTCGGCATCGCTTATCTCGGCCGCTCGGAGAGCGCCTTGATGTCCATCGCCTTCATCGACAACTGGCATTTCTGGGGCTTCTTGATGATCCTGTTTCTGGCGGCCATGCAGGCTATCCCGCCGGTGCTCTACGACGCCGCCAAGATCGACGGCGCCTCCGAGGTGATCGCCACCCTGCTCTACAAGAACGCCTTTTTCCGCTTTGAAGCCGGTTACGGCGCGGCGATGGGCGTCGTCATCAGCATATTCGCCGGCTTTATCATCATGATTTTCGTCACCCTGCGGCGGAGAGGATGGGATATATGACCGCCATCGGCAAAGTCTCGCTTCAAGACGCCGTACTGCAAAGAGGGCGCAGCCGCGAACGCAGCCGGTTGCTGGTCTTCAACCATGCGGTGCTGCTTCTATTGACCGCCTTCGCCATCGTGCCGCTCTTGGTATTGGCTTTCAACTCGGTCAAAACGAATCTCGAAATCGGCCAAAACCCCTTAGGTCCTCCGGTCAATATCGTCACGGATAATTTCCCCAATGCCTGGGCTAAAGGCCATTTCGCCACCACCATGGGCAACAGCATCATCTATGTTGTCGCTACTATCGCCGCTGAGCTGGTATTTGGCGGGTTGGCCGCCTACGCCCTGGCGCGCAAAAAACCACCCGGCTCCGATGCGCTCATGCTCTACTTCCTGGTCGCTTCGACCATCCCGCTGTGGATGTATATCGTGCCTCTCTTTGTCCAAATCAACGCCTTGAAGCGCATAGGCATTGACGCCAGACTGCTGCTCATCATGGTATATGTCGCCGGCAATGCGCCCTTGACCATCTTCTTGCTGCGCTCCTATATGATCGATTTGCCGTCCGAGCTGGAGGACGCGGCCCGCGTCGACGGCGCCAATGAATTCCAGGTGCTGACGCGCATCGTCATCCCCTTGACCATGCCCGGTTTCCTGACCGTCGGCTTG